>CAYYUS010000028.1:0-12653 GCA_964474925.1 uncultured Akkermansia sp.
AAGAATCGTTGTGTTTGATGGTAGCAAGAAAAGGATACACGAACTTGAACATTTGATCTATCAAGGAAAATGAGCTTACTCGAACATAAAATAGATGGTTTCACGTTAGCGGAGGTTATAGTAACGTTGGCACTGACTTCACTTGTTATAACATTTGCTTATGGCACTTTAAACTATGTGCAAAAATTATTTCACTCGTATAAGGATCAAAATAGATTTATGCAGGAGTATACTGATCTAAAACAACATTTGGATTATGAAATTTTGTATTCTGAATGGATAATGGAACAAGGTGAGGATAAATTCAAGATCAAAAGAGATAGTTCATTTATTGATCTTGAACTGCTAAAAAATGTGATATTAATTAGAAGAACTGATAATTGTGATACATTCCATATGATTCCCAATTCAATTAAAAAGGAATACGAACCAATGATTGACCCTAGGATGATGAACAGACTTCTTAGATCATTGATTTTAGAGGTTGAATTTAAAGGTCAGAAATTTAGCCTTAATTGTGTTAAAAGTTATGACGCTTCGGTTAAGTTAAATTTAGAAAAAATGCATGAATAGTATTGATCTATCAAAATACTCGGACATTAAAAGGGTTGCTATTTCAAAAGATAAGGAAGTAGGAGCGAAGGCAATTTCCGATGTTTTAAATATGGAGATCAGTTTTCTGGAAAAGAAATTTGGCCCTAAAGAAAAGGAAGCTTTGTATTCGGAGTTGGGTTTACTTTTAGCAACAGGGGTCGATATAAAAAAAGCCTTCGAGATCATTGAAGAAGATGTTCCAGACAAAAAACATAAAACCATGTTAGAACAGATAAAGGATGATATCATTAGTGGCAAAAGTATCTTTGAGGCTTTTGGAAGACATGAAAAGCTTTTTAGTAAGTATGAAATACAAAGTATTAAAATAGGAGAGGAGTCGGGAAAATTGCCTGAAGTATTAATGGAGTTGGGTTTATTTTACAAATCGAGTGTGCAATTAAAACGTCAAATAATTGGTGTGCTAACTTATCCAATTGTGGTAATAGGTTTAGCTATCCTCATTGTTTATTTTATGTTGGCTTATGTTGTTCCAATTTTTAGCGATGTTTTCACTCAAACCGGTGGAGAATTACCCGCCATAACGCAATTTCTTATCAAATTAAGTAGTAAAAGCGACACGATGTTGTATACAGTTCTTGTTTTAATTATTGGTTTTGTGATATTGCATAAATCACAATCAAAAAAGGACTGGTATCGTCGAATAACGTCAACTTTTTTTCTTAAAATACCGGTTATCAATAAACTTATTCAAAAAATATACTTGGCCAGATTTTGTCAGAGCATGAAGTTGTTAGTTGGAGCAAGGGTAATGATAAACGATGCGCTTGAACTAGTGAGGAACATGATCGAGTATTATCCTATGGAAAAAGCTCTTGAGGCGGTAAAGTTGGAAGTGGTGAATGATGGAAAGCTGTTAAATGAAAGTTTAGCCAAACATAAAATTTTTCCAACAAAGTTGGTAGCGATGATCAAGCTTAGTGAAGAAGTGAATGCTCCGGAAGTAATATTTGAGAAGTTACATAAACAATACTCAGCAGAAATCGAGCATCAACAAGCAGTTTTAGGAAAATTAATAGAACCATTATTTATTATCGTATTGGGATTATTTGTTGGATTCATCTTAGTGGCTATGTATTTACCTATGTTTGAAATGAGTACTGGAAGTTTTTAAATTATCACCCTTTTCGAGGATAATGTATTATGACAACGAAGGAACGTAAAATGAAAAGAAATAAAATGAAAAGTAAAATGAAGAAGATGATCCACTACAGATTAAAGGGTATGACTTTAATTGAGCTCTTATTAGTATTAGCATTAATTGGCATACTGCTTTCGATGGCAGTGCCAAAACTTATGCCTTTAATTGGAAGAACGAAATCGATGGAAGCACAAATGCAGTTGAAACACATTTTGAATTTAGAGAAGAATTATTTCTACATTAATTCGAAATACAGTTCAAGTCTTGATGATATTGGATTTGAGCAATCAAAACTAGTTACTCAAGAAGGTAAGGCCAATTATAAAATAGAGGTAGTTGAGGCAAGTAATAAGTCTTTTGTGGCTAAAGCGAGTTCTGTTACGGATTTTGATCAAGATGGACAATTGAACGTTTGGCAGGTTACACACGACGAGGAGATCAAGGAAGTAGTAAAAGACTAAAGTGAATGTAGCATTATTGATATGTGCAGTTGTTGCTTCCGGATTTATTATTTATCAGGATTTTAAAAGTAGGCGCATAAGCTTAATTCTTACTTTATTATTTATAGTTTTGATCATTGGGCGTTATGTTGCCTTTAACGCTTTTGATCAAGTTCTTCAAAATGTAATGTTTTGCTCGCTTTATTTCCTTCTGAGTTATATGACTATAAGGCTTTACTTTGTATGTAAGGGCGAAAGAAATGTGAAGATAATTGATAATAAGATCGGTTGGGGGGATATTATTCTTTTATTCGCTTTTGGATGCACTTTAGTACCGGAGACTTTGGTTTTCTTCTTTACAATTGTTTTTATTTTATCTGTTGTCTTCCATATTATTATTTCAAAATGGAAGGATCAAATACCTCTAGCTGCATATTTGCTAATACTCTATAATATTTATGTTGCAGCAGTCCTTTGATCAGAACTGATATGGATAATACCATTTTTAAAGGCGTATTTAACTAGGTCAACAGAATTTCTGGTTTTTGTTTTTCTGTAGATGTTTCTCTTGTGATACTCAACAGTGCTTATTGAGATATAGAGTCTTTCTGAAATACCATTATTAGAGCTGCCATTACATAATTCTCTTAAAACACTTAATTCGCGATCAGACAAGCTTTCTTTCCCGGTTTTTTCTGACCCATTCTTTTGATTGATCACGCCATTCATCATTAATCGTGAAAGATTAGAATCGAAATAATGTCCATCAATATGTGTTCTCGTAATAGCGTTAAATAAGGTGTCGGATGTGCTACCCTTCGAAATAAAACTATTGGCTCCCTTAGCAATCAGATCCATAATCAGGTCCGGTTCATCGTGAACACTTATCATTATAACTTTTACTTCTGGGTATTTTGCCTTGATGATCTGTAATGCTTCTCGTCCGTCCATAATTGGCATTCTGTAGTCCATTAGAATCAAATCAGGTTGCTTTATTCTTAATTTCTGAAGCAGATCTTTTCCATTGGCGGCTTCATCAATTACTTCAACATTCCTAAGTTCTTTTATAAGACTAATAAAGCCCTTACGCACTAATTCATGATCTTCCGCGACCATCATTTTGATCTTTGCTTTCATAAAATTGTTTTGTTGATTAATAAACCCAATATTATATTTCTTTAATATTCGCCATTATTCGTTACCCAAGATAATTCATTAACTCCATAGGTGCACCTAGGGAAATCCCTAGTTTTTTTTACTGAAGTTAAATATGTTCGTCAATCAAGTACCTGCACAAAACCATAGTATTACCTATGAATAACCTTAGTTATAGCGGTATAATAAAAGCACACTTTACTCATTATCATTAACTTAGGTTTTGGACTGTTCATTCACTCTTAATTAAGGAGTTTCAAACTTCATAAATGCAGGCTATTCTTGTTACTTAATTTTAATCAAAATGGATATGAAGAGATCACTTTATTTTGCGACCATAATCTTATTTTTTTCGCAGATCACCTCTGTGTCTGCCCAAAGCTGTAGCGGTTGCTCAACGAATATTACAGGGAACGACACCTTGACTTACAACGTTGGTAGTGGACAGATGTTTTGCATCACAGGTAGTGGAATGTTTTTGGGAAGTATTACAATAAGTGGTGGTACGGTATGTGTAAACGGAAACTTCAACCCCAAGAATATTACATTTACTTCTGGTGTAATTAACAATAACGGAAATGTAAGTATCACTTCTTCAATTACACTACCTTCTGGATTTGTAGTTAATAATAATGCCGGAGGAATTTTCAACGTAGCATCTGGACTTACCTTAAGCACTGGAAGTTTAAGCAATAATGGAATCGTAAATGTAGTAAATGAAATCAGTAACTCAGGTAGCATTACTAATTCAAATATTATTAATTGTGTTCAGATTACAGGTTCTGGCAATTTAACCAATACAGGAATTATTAATTCTAATTAAAAAGTTTCGATAAGAGTATGAAGTTATTTAAAAAAGAGTTTTCAATTGGCAGCATTTTTCTGGCGTTTTTGCTGCTTTATGGATTTGCAGTAAGATCTCAATGTACAGGTTGTACAACGGTAATTACAGGCGGGTCTTCAAATTTTTCTGTTAATGTTGGACAGGTTGTGTGTATCGATCCCAGCGTAACTTACACAGGCAATATCACTTTAAATGGCGGGACCTTATGTAACCAGGGAACACTTACCAAAGTGACTTTCAAGAAGGGAATATTTGAGAACTATGGTATTTTTAGAGATCCTAATTCGTTAGCCATTAATACCAACGGGTATTTAAGGATCACCAATTACTCAAGCGCTACATTTTCGGTTGGAACCGGAATGTCTATCACTTCGTCAACCGGGGACAGTGTTGCTATCTATAATAATGCCCTTGCATTATTTACTAGCGGTACTGGACTCTCTTCACATGATGTTATTTTCAAGGTATTCAACGGTGATAATGTTAGTTTTGAGGTTGCCACCTTTAATGTAGGAGCTGCTTTTTCAATAGGCGATGCAACTGAATTCACATTAAAAAATTATACAAATGGTAGTTTTAATGTGGCAGGTAACCTTGCTTTTAACGCAACGGGCAATAAATCAATTATTAATCATGGTTTGTTCAATGTGAATAATGCGGTATCCATGAGTGGAGCAGGCAATGCATCCCATCTTATTTCTATTATAAATAACAGTAACTTTAATGTAACAGGCAACATAAGTACCGCCGTTAATAATTCTGGTGTAAGCATTATTAATAATCAAGGTGCTACAATATCCACAGGGATATCATTGACCTTAAGTAAAACCACAAATACGCTGGTTAACTATGGTAACCTTTTTATTGGCCAGGATTTTATTGTGCAAAATGCAAAAGCTTCCAACTTTGGTTATGTCAATACAGTACGCGATATAAAAACAAATACAGGATCCCTTACTAATACAGCCACGGAGTTTGCTAATTCAGGATTTTTAGTTGCAGGTCGCCATTTCGTAGTTCAAAATGATGGAGAAATGATCAATAATGCTTTGGTTTATGCCGCTAATAATTTACAGGTAACTGGCGCCACTTTTACAAATTCGACAAATTCCCAAGCTATTGCTTCCGTTAGCGTTATAATTCAAAGCACCGCATCGGTTGTAAACAATGGCACAATCACAACTCTTGGCATTATAAAATTTGTTTCATCGACATTCACCAATGGAGCAGAGGCGGTATTGAATTCTGGGACCGACCTCTTACTTCAAACAAGTTCAAACGCCACAAATAATGGAACAGTAATTACCAACGACGGATTTTTTAAACTAACCGGTTCGCAGTATACTAATAATAACAAAACGATCATATCGGGAGAGATACTTCCCCAAGGTTCTTCAAGCGTTACCAACAATGGAACCATAACTACGCAAAGTAATTTATTGGTTACAACATCAACTCTTACGAATAACAATTATGTTTTTTCCGCTAATAATTTCAGTTTAACAAATTCTTCTGCGGTGGTTAACAATAATGGCTTTATTGATGTTGGAGCTGAATTCAGGAATACTGCCGCTACAGTTAATTTAAGTGAACGCAGCACTCTGAGAACTGTAAATTATTATAACCTAAATAATGGCATCATAAATGGCGGTGTAGAAACCCCGAATATAGAGAACTATGCAAGGATATTCATAAGCGAATTCTCTCAAAGTTCAGGTTATATGAACAACAGCATTGTTGTTTGGGAACAGAGTTTTGCAAGTACTGCTTCAAACAACGGTTATGGTTTCGACCAAGTGTCTAACGGTTCACGAATTTCAGCAAGTGTTGTGTTTGCTATGAAGGGCACCGGTCTTGGGAATGCCCCCGCTATTATTTGCAACGCATTTAGTAACATCTATAACATTTCAACTTCAGGAACTTTAACCTCATACTGTTCGGGAAGTTTGATATCAGTTAATTCCCAAGCGCAGCAAACAATTGTTGCCGGAAATAATACTATTACCAACAACGTTACTCTTTCATACAATAGTTATACTTGGCAACCCGGTAACACTGTAGGGCAAACACCTTTGCTTAGTCCTAACGTTACTACAACCTATACCGTTTATGCAACTTTACCTAATGGATGTGTGATAAGCGGAACACTTCTCATTATTGTAAATACGCCTGCGCCTCCAACCATTGTTTATGCAGGAACACCTTGGACTTACAGCAGCCCTTCGGCCTTAACTTTTCCGGTTACTTTAAACGGACCAACAGGAGGTTTTTATTCGGCAACACCAGCAGGGCTAAACATTAATTCTTCCACAGGTCTCATTACTGCTTTAGGAAGTGCTTATGGAACTTATACGGTTTCTTATACTACCCCAGAATCAGGAGTTTGTTATTCGATGTATACCACTACTACTGTTGTAACACTGATCGATCTTGATTGTCATTTAAGTATCCTTCCTGAATATATTGAATTGTGTAATAATGATCAAATATTACTGACCGCTAACGGTGGGGTTGATGGATATACTTGGACCCCATCTGCGGGACTGAGCTGCACAAACTGTGCTTCTCCTATTCTCACATTTACTAATAGCGTAACAGAATACACGATAACTTCTACAAGAAACGGTACTGCTTGCGGAATGTTTGTATTGAGGATAAAAGAAAAAAATGATTGTGATAATATCACAATTGTAGGATGTTGTTTTAGTAATTACGGTGCTGGTGTTTATGTGGGTGAAGTTAATACTCATTTGAATGTTTATTGTAACTTACTAAATGAATTAGGTAGCTCACCTCCACCGGTTACGCCGTTTAATATCGAAAAAGGAGAATTTCAAAATCAAGGAAATATCAACGTAAAACTTGACTGGATTCATAACGCGCAAAACAATCTGTTTGTTACGACCGAAGGGTATACAAGTTTCTTTGGTGGAAATCAGAACATTAAGGGAAATAGTAATACGCATTTTAATTATCTGAAATTAAACGGAAATGGTATAAAAACAATTTGGATCAATGAGTATGCCAACTCTGACTTGGATTTGACTTCGAACGAATTTGAACTCCAGAATTACAATTTTTTCATGAAAAACATTGTATCAAGTATTTATCGAACCTCTGGTTTTGCAAGTACTGGAGTTAATGGATATTTCTCGAGAGCTATGAAGATTAATTCCGGCCCTACAAAAAAATATCTATTCCCTTTAGGAATCAGATCTTCTATGTCAACACCTTTTAGGTATCGACCACTTGAAATGGAGAATAATAGTACGGTTTCAACTGATGAGGTAAGCGCTAATTTCATGAATATATCGCCTTCATTAACTACTGATGTTGTTTTTGTGAATGC
Source organism: uncultured Akkermansia sp. (assembly GCA_964474925.1). Taxonomy (GTDB): domain Bacteria; phylum Bacteroidota; class Bacteroidia; order B-17B0; family Aurantibacillaceae; genus Aurantibacillus. The sequence goes on from CAYYUS010000028.1 coordinate 7,542, forward strand.
AAACCCTAATTACACAAACGTAGTTACGGATAAAGCTCCGACAGTTTTGCAATTGAACAATTTATACTACCACAAGATTAAAAACACAATTCTTCCACCGCTTACCTTTACTTCTAATTTAATTATACGATCTTATTACCTTACTGTTGATGGAGCTTTTCAAAGTATAACTGAATGGGAGCAAAATCCAAACGCAAATACAGATTGGTGGGGCACAACCCCTGGGGCTTATGGATACGGAATACCCTCTACAGATCCGGGAACATTTGGACAGGTTTATGCTATGACAAATGGACTTCAAACTTTTGACAAGAAGCCTTACGCGCTTGCAAAATCAGGTATCTATATTAACACAACTAATTTTGGTAATGGAAATTCAATTATAACAGTAAATGCCGTTCCAAGTAACACAACTGTTTCTAACACAAATACTGTTCTTACAACAATAAATGCCAACAATACAACAACTACCGCAACTACGAATTATTCAACCACTACAGTTGTAATTGGCGGGGTTATTACAAGCACAACAACAGAAACAACTGGAACGTTGGTGACGGTAACCACCAGTTCTTCTTCTACAAGCGGCGGTGTAACTACAAATACAGTTATTACTACAACAGGAACAGTTGTTACGATAACAACAAATACGATCACTTCCGGCACAGGAGGTGTAATCACCACCACCACGTCGAGTACTTCAGGTACAGTTACAACAATTACAACAAGCACAACAACTCCGGCTGTAGGTGGAGTATTTAGTAATACCACAACTTCAACTACAGGAAGTACCACCACAACTACAGTAACAATTGTAAATAATAACGGTAATACAAGTACTTCTTCTTCTACTGTTACCAGTGTAACGGGAACATTAGTTGTTGTTACAACACAAACTTGTATCACTACGGCCACACTTAATATTGCCATAACAACGTGTTCAACCCAAGTGGGTAATAATCCTGTTTCTATCACATCAACTTCTACCAATATCCAGGGTTCAGGTAATAACGTATTTATCCCGGTTGGAGGCGGTTTAAATCTTCCCTATGGTACAGGACTGTTGAGTGGTAATAATATCAATGGTAATCCTCTTTATTTGTCCCCGAGTCCAGTGTCGAATGACTATATTATTAATGTTGCCGGTCCTAATGAATGCGCCGTAAACGATAAGATTAAATTTACAGTTACGCAGAGCGGATCAATTACTCCAACTAGCGTTTTATATGGTTTAGCAACATCAAATAACTATTTGGGTCAATTATCAAGTGATGTTCATACGATCGACAATACCAATTCCGGAATAATTCTTAATGCAACACCTAAAACTATTCTGGCGGCCTGCGTGAATAGTATCAGCATCGTTTCATCAAACGCCAACGATATTATTCTTGATCAAAATACGGTAAACGAAACGATTAACGTGAATGTTCCATTCACTCCGTCTTCTGGCTTAACAATGACAGTTTTTGACGTATTTGATGCTACAGGTTTCCCTATTACCAACGGATATATACCTGTTCCATTGAACTTAGGATTAAATACGGTTTCTATCAATCATGCAACATTAACTCCTGGTGTTTACAAGTTTAGCTTTAATCTTAGTGCTGGAGTTATTAATGAAATAGTTAAAGGACAATTTATAGTAAAATAGTATGAAATATATAGGACACATAACACTTACGCTAGTTTTAGGAATACTAATCTTTTTGGTAGCGGACAAGATTTTTGGAAAACACACGAACCGAATTGGAGTGGTTCAAATGGAAAAACTGGTTTATGAATTTAAAGGCATGAAGGAAGCAACTGCCAAATACACTTCAAAACTTGATAAATGGAACGCTGAATCGGATTCGTTACAATCAAGATTAAAGCAAATGTATGACCAAATCAAACTTGATTCATTAAGCAATGATAAAGAGAAATTGAACAGAGACGTTAAAGCGTTTGTGCTTTTTAGGCAATCATACGTGGATTATACGCAAAATATGCAAGCAAATGCAGAAAATGAAGATAAGCAAATGACTATAGGGGTTGTTAATCAAGTTAATGAATACATAAAGAAGTTTGCTGAAGAAAAAGGATATGATATTATACTTTGCAATTCACAAACCCAAAGTGTTGGATATGCTAAAGAACAAAATGATATTACTCCTGAGATATTGGCATTTGCCAATGCAGGATTTGAAGGAAACAAAGGCAAATGAGAGTAATAAAATACATATCGATTCTTGCAATTTGCTCTTTATTGCTTAGTTCATGTAAGCAACAAAGCATGGATGATCCTGCAATGTATCTTACATACTTAGCCAATCCTTCAAATGGTATCGTAAAGCAAAAAACGATTTCGGGAATAAAGTACAGACTAAAATATCTTCCGGGAGAGTATTTAGCTTTTAATACAATCAAGAATGAAGTTAATTCAAAAATAAATAAAGACAGCCTCATAAAGGCTTACGAAAATTCTGTCACATTCCTTCTTAACATTGGACCTGATGATGCTGAAGATTTTGACATCACTCGTTTAGGCGTTTCGAGTTACGGAGAATTTGTTGAACGAATAGAAAAAATGGCATTTGAAGCTCAGAACTGGATCTCCATTGAAAAGAATGGCAAAATATACCACCCTTCTATTGTAAGATTGGAGAATATTAACGCTCTTGAAAAGAACAGAAATTTTGTTGTTGTTTTTAGCTCTGAAAAGAATTCTGAGAATGACCTTCGGAATTCAGATATGTGCTTTGTTTACGATGATGAACTTTTTAACACAGGAGTAAATAAGTTTATGTTCGATCATAATGACATTAAGAATATACCGCAATTAAGATTTTAGAAAAGAACTTAAATTATGAGAAATAATACATTATTCGCAAAAATAAGGAATAGCAGAAAAACCAGAATCATCTGCGCTTTCATGGCTTTAAATTTATTGGTCGAGATCGTTTCGCCAACTGTGGCAATGGCTTTGACCGCAGGCCCTACTGCACCAGAATTTACAAGCTTTGAACCGGTTGCTACAACCGATATGGTAAATGATTTCTCTGGTGACTTTACTTATAATATTCCTGTTCTTAATGTACCAGGCCCTGATGGTGGTGGTTATTCAATGTCTCTTTCGTATCACTCAGGTAGTTCACCTGAAGATGAGGCTTCATGGGTGGGGTTTGGTTGGGCACTTAATCCTGGTTCAATTAATAGAAATAAGAGAGGATATCCTGATGAATTTAATGGGGTAAATGTTACAAATTATAATAAAGGTAAACCAAACTGGACTCATAGTTCACGGTTTAATTTTAATGTTGAAACTGTGAGTACAGACGCACCACCAAAAGCGAGTGGTTCAGATAAAGCCATGAGTAAATTGAAACAGTTCTTTAAGAACTTTAAGATTGGTGTCCCTAATGGCTCAAGCTCGAGTTCAGATGATTTTCCAATTTCTGTTTCTGTAAATCACAATATACGGTATAACAATTATTCGGGTTTTGCCATTTCAAACGGTTTCAATTTAGGTGGCGGTGGAGCTAATCTCAGTATGAATCGTTCGGGTGGAGAAAACACGCTAGGATTTTCGGTAAATCCCTTGTTGCTAATGTCAAATATCAATAAGTCATTTAAAGACAAAATAAAGAAAAAGGCTTTGAAAAATCTATTGAGGAACGCTGAAAAACTACAGGATAAAATTGGTAGTTTAAGGCGGTCAAGTTTTGGTTTAACCGGAAAATTAGGCTATACCTATTCTCTCAAATCGTTCAACGTTCCTGCTTTACCATATTCAGTTGGTAAAAACTCATCAGCAGCTTGGAATTTCGATGCTTCGGTTCAGGTTAATCCTGGCATTCCTGTTGGATTCCAAGTTGGCATTGCAGGCAACATGAGCATGCAGGCTTCCGAAGGAGAGCAAACTCAAGCAGCTTATGGTTATATGTATAGCTCAACTGCAAACACTAATACTTCAGATAATCAGTTGTATGATTATCAAGTTGAAAAAGAAAGTACTTTCAATAAACATGATAAAAACATTGGCATTCCTTTTAATAACGTTGATATATTTTCAGCAACAGGCAATAATGTTGTAGGTGGATTCAGGTTACATCAACAATCAATCGGCACCTATTACCCAAACTTCAGTACAAGCGAAAGTAAAACAAGACAAATGTCGATAGAGCTTGGAATAGGACAGCCATTTCAAATTGGCGTTGATGTAGGAGTTGGAAAAAGCAAGACAAAGGTGGAAGGTAAATGGAAAACAGGTCAGGCTGTTTCTACACCAACACCAGTTTATAGCGGGTCATTACCGGTAATGCGTTTCAGTGGTGATATGGGTGGTGAAGTAGACTATACATCAGCAAGTGATTACGACAAATTACTATATGCAAAAGTAGGAGATGGTAAAGAGCTCTTTTTAAGTCCTGATTATAATTTGTCTCTTGATAATACCAAATCGCAAAGCTCTTCTAATATTGAGTATTTACAAGAGAATATAGGAGGTCAAAACCTTATAAAGGGAATAAAAATAACTGGTAAAGACGGCGCAAAATCAAATTACTTGCGGCCAGTTTATACACAAAATGAAACAGAGTTAACTATTGGGTTGGAAAATAATCAAGATGGAAACTCACTTGTTACAAATCAAATGTATATCGCATCTCCTTTGCTGAATAAAACAGTACATGGAAGTAAAACGAATCAAAAGTACGCAACAACTTATTTACTCACAAGTAATACCACTTTCAATTATATAGATGCTGATGGCGATGGAAATCCTTCAGATGGAGATTTTGGTGGTTGGACCAAATTTGAATATAAAAAAGCATGGGGAGATAATAATACTAACAATAATAGTGAATGGTATAGATACCGTTCACCATATAATGGATTAGCTTACAATCCTGGGAGACTTTTGGATATAAAAGATCAAACAGGTTCAATGTCGTCGGGTGACAAAGAGGTTTACTATTTGAAAAATATTGAAACAAAATCTCACATCGCTTTCTTCGTCACCAATAAAACTACATTATCAACTTTTACTTTAAATTTTCCGCAAGCACAGTATCCTTACTTGTATAGCGGAAATCTACCTATCTCAACCGTTACTGCAAGTATAGAAGGTTC
>CAYYUS010000029.1:0-12630 GCA_964474925.1 uncultured Akkermansia sp.
GAATAGGTATGCGCTCCACCCGGAATTAATTTGTGGATCTTTTCTTTAAATTTTTTGGAGTTATTAAAATTCATTTTTAATTCTTTTTAAAACCTTCGTTACGTTTAATGTTTGAGTTGAGTTGGTTAATGGATGTGTCGTTCAAATAACAATCGGCATATTCTTTCCATCCTTTATCTGTTCCTAATTTTTTTATAATGATCTCCATTACATCAAGATCTTTTTGCTCGTCAACAGTTAATCTCACGCTCCCGTAATTTTTCTCACTTTTAATATTATCCGACTTAAACCTTGTGCCGCCATTAAAAGTCGAGTTCTCTCTGATGAATGGTGTGACATGTTCTGTTTGGTAATTCTTATCTGCTTCCTTCCATGCTGTTTCAAGCGCCTTAAAACTCATCACTTCAATATCTTCTCCGTCGGGAAATGTTTCTAAAAGTATGTTGGCGCAATAATCCAATTTATTTTTGATGGTGTGTTTTATCACCTCGTCGATCAGTTGCGCATCGATCAAAGGACAGTCAGAAGTTAATCTCACCACGTAATCCGCTTTTTCATTCTTCACGGCCTGGTAAAATCTATCTAGCACATTTGTTTCATCGCCTCTAAAACTTTGAACTTTCATTTCATTACACAGAGTGACCACCTCATCGTCGCTTTTATTTATTGTGGTGGCAATAATAAGTTTACTTATTTCTTTTGATCTTAAAATGCGGTCGATATGGATCGACAAAAGTGTTTTTCCTTCTATTGTTTTAAGGATCTTATTTGGTAATCGTGTTGATCCTGTTCGCGCTTGGCTTACGGCAATGATGTTCATGCGTTCCAATTAGCCGGATTCAATAATTCAGTTTCTTTTACTTGAATAGCGTCAATTTCTTTGTTGCTTCCATTAAGTTCTTTTTTTGATGAAGCAATATTGGCGAGTAACTGCTCTGTTGTATCCACGCCAATTAAAATTTTATCTATTTGCTTTTGATACAGTGCGTAGTTCAAGGCCAGATCGTTAACGGTACAATTATATTGTGAAGCGTTTTGTTTGATATTTTCTAAATATGGTTTTAGTGATGCAAGTTTGGCCGGTATGTTTTCCTCCTTCATAAAAAACAATCCTTGCAAAAAAACAGAACGTGTATGGATCTCTACTCCACGATCTCTTAGTTTTTTTATCACTGCTTCTCTTTGAAAATTATTGTCGAGTAAATTAAACGGCAACTGAACCAGATCAACGTCCTTGTAACTCACTACTTGCTCTGCTTCTTGATTTGTATAAATGGATACGCCAATTTTTTTGATCTTGCCTTGCTGTTTTAATTTCAGAAGCTCTGTTTTGAATTTTTCGAAATGTGCTATAAGATCATTGAACGAATGGAACATGTATGCGTAAAGCGATGTTACATTCAATAATTTCAGATCATGTTCTACTCTATTTGAAATGTTATCCGGAAGATCGGCTCTTGACGAACTGTATTTTGTGATCACCTCAAATCTGTTCTTGCTTTGCGAATGATATTCTCCAATGGCCTCTTGCGAATCTCCATAAGCTTCGGCTGTGTCTAATATGTTTATGCCATTCGTGTGTGCTGTGTCAAGGATCTTTTTGATCTCAGCCTTATCCGGCTTTCCTTTTGTGTTGTTAATGCCGTAATTCAATCCGAACTGAACTGTGCCAAGAATTATTTTACTTGTAGCTGGCAATAATATCCTTTTTTAGCATGCTAATGCTATACTTATTATAATAATCGTTAGAAGCGTTATACTCTTTAGATGTGTGGTCGATGGTAGATTTATCGAGAAGATAATATAATTTTGAAGCGGTAAAGATCTCATCGTAATTTTGTTTGAATGAATATGCGCTAAAATCTTTGATGTATTCATATTGCGTTTTAAGCGCTGCTTCCGAAAAGAAATCAATGATGATGAGTTGTCCACCATTTTTCAATACGCGATCTATTTCAGATATCACTTTGAATATTATTTGTCGATCGATCACATAGAACACAAAACCTACGATCACAATGTCCATAGAATTATCTGCGTACATGCTTAAGTTGTCGGCCGTGCCTTGGGTAAAATGGATATTAGGGAACTTCTTCTTGCCAAAATCAATTGCTTTTTGTGATGGCTCTATGCCGTGTGCTTTGCAATTCGAAAAAGTTGTATGTACACCATTCAAACGATAACCTCCGGAGCAACCGATCTCTAAAACCGATGAAGGCTTAAGCTCGTATTTTTTTATGAGGTCAATTACTTTGTCGGTTTCGGGCTTGTAATTGGCAAGGTAATCCTTGTTTCTCTCAAACCACGAATCAGCTTCGTATTGAATGAAGGCGTTCTTTTGTGCGTTACTTTCCATTAAACTTCAAATGTAGGATCAACATACTGCTTTACTAATTTGCGGATGCCCTCCACTGTTTCCCACTGATCATTTGTTCCCGAGTTATAACAAAACTGCAATGGAACAGGTTTTGCATTATGTTTCTTTTTGTAATCTTCGATGTTGAATGCCGGTTGCTGAGGAAGGATAACATAGTATTTTCCAAGATCAAGTGTGTTGAATGAATCAGACGATGTGATCATTTCTTCGTGCAATTTTTCTCCCGGGCGAATTCCTACCTCCACTTGTTTGCAGTTGGGGCCAATAGCAGTTGCAACATCTACAATTTTATACGAAGGGATCTTTGGAACAAAGATCTCTCCACCCCATGCATTCTCAATGGCGTTGAACACCATTTCGCATCCTTCTTCCAAAGAAATGTTGAAGCGCGTCATGCGCATATCTGTGATGGGTAGAACGCCCTCGTTTCGTTTTTTCAAAAAGAATGGCATTACCGATCCGTTAGATCCCATAACGTTTCCATAGCGCACTACCGAAAAAGTAAGGTCGCGTTTTCCTTTGATGTTATTTGCAGCAATAAATAATTTATCGGAGGTTAATTTTGTAGCGCCATACAAATTAATTGGCGCTGCTGCTTTATCTGTTGAAAGCGCAACAACTTTTTTTACGCCCGTTTTAAATGCTGCGTTAATAACGTTCTCCGCTCCCAATACATTTGTTTTTACACACTCCATTGGATTGTATTCGGCAATGTGCACATGCTTCATGGCCGCCGCGTGGATCACAATGTCAATTCCTTCAAATGCGCTCACTAATCTGCTTTCGTCTCTTACATCTCCTAAAAAATATCTGATGGCGGGATAATCCTTTTCCGGATATTCCATTTCCATTTGATAATGTTTTTGTTCATCACGTGATAAAATAACCAAGCGCTTTACTTTTGGATATTTTTTTAAAATAAGTTTGGTGAACATTTTTCCGAATGAACCCGTTCCACCGGTGATCAAAATACTTTTCTCGTTTAGCATATAGTTTTATTTTCGATTTTTTTTATCCTATTTTTTTCGTTCAAAGCTTCGCACGCTCAGTCCCAACGTAGAACTAAAAAAGAGGATGAAACTTCACGAAGATAACTAAATATGTGTTTTTTTGGGGTCGTGGCCCGCTTGTATTTACCAACAAAAAATAGTGTAAGAGTCAGTTTATATCTGTTGCAAGGTCTGTGTTTTTTTACTAAGTTGAAGGCTTCTTGACGCTCCTTTTTTACGCGATAGTTGATACTGATCTTTGATAAAAAAGGTTTCAAAAAAACACTCATTTATTATCTGTTTATTTTCGCTGCAGCCCTTGATATGAGCGGCAAAATAGGTAACTTGTAATAACAATTCTTAGTACTGTATTATGTCTAAGCATCACCGTTATAAGCTTAGTTTAAAGTGGACAGGCAATAAAGGCCAAGGCACAAAAGATTACGAATCTTATGAGCGTAGCCACGACATAGATATTGAGGGCAAAAAGAAATTAGTGTGTTCGTCGGATTCTGCTTTTAGGGGCGATAAAAAGAAGCATAGCCCCGAAGATCTGCTGCTGGCCTCGCTTTCAGCCTGTCATATGCTTTGGTATTTACGCCTTTGCGCCGATGAAAAGATAGTTGTTTTAGAGTATTCTGATGACGCCGAAGGCAAAATGATACAAACCAGTAATGGCGCAGGATATTTTACCGAGGTAGTGCTCAATCCCACTGTGGTTGTGGCCGAGAGCTGGATGATACGCAAGGCCATTGATCTTCATAAGAGGGCAAATGAATTTTGTTTTATTGCTAATTCAGTAAAATTTGAGGTGTATCACAGGCCTCAAGTAACGGCTTTAGAAAATAGACCAAAGCCTTAAAAAAACGCCCGATTTCCTTTATTTTTTCGTTGGTTTTACTAAATTTGGAGTCTTTTTTACGCGTGGCGGATAACAAGTCTCGAAATAACTTTGTATTTGACCTTTTCAAGCTATTTGAAAAGTACACACTTACGTACGTTTACCGCGGCATATTTGATCCCGCACTTACCGATAAGATCTTAGCCCTTGCCGAAACCAATATGAACCTTATTGGTGAGGTTTCTAAAACACAAAAGCGCGTTTATTTTGTGATGGTAGAATCTCTTCAAAACATCACGCGTCACCAAGATGTGTCTCAGTCAAAAGATAACCAAGCTATTTTTGTGGTTCAAAATAAGGATGGTAAATATGGCATGGCCAGTGGTAATGTTATTGAGAACGAACACATCGACTCTCTCCAACAAAAACTGGATAAGATAAATTCGCTGGATACTGATTCGCTAAAAGCATACTACAAAGATGTACTTGAAAACTCAGGCTTATCCGAAAAAGGTGGTGCCGGCTTGGGATTAATTGAGATCGCGAGGAGATCGGGCAGCAAACTCTATTACAGTTTTAAAACCATTAGCGATAAACTTTCTTATTTTTATTTTAAGACCAAGATCGCTAACGAAAGTGATTCGGAACAAAAAAGCAGTTTAAATGGTTTGCGTGAGTTGCATCAGCTGGCGAACGAAAAACATATTAGCATGGTTTATCAAGGGCAATTTACTCATGATAACCTCAAGAGTTTGCTTACCATGACCGAAGGAAGTGTAGCAAGAACTGAAGTTGAATTTAGGCGAAAGGCCGCGAATGTGATGGTAGAATTATTACAGAATGTTTGTAATCATGGTTCAATTCCTTCGGGAAGCGGCCAAGGCGTGCCAGGTGTTTTAGTTATTACTACAGACAATTCCGGTTGTTCGGTAATGGCCGGAAATTATATCAGCAAAGATAAAATAACCAAGCTTTCTGCAAAAATAGATAAGGCCAACGCCTGTGCTCTTGACGAGCTGGATGCCATTTACCAAGAGGAATTGATGAAAGATCCTGAGCCGGGACAAAAAGGTGCAGGATTAGGATTCATTGATATGCGCATGAAAAGTTCTAATAAAATTGACTATACATTAGTTGATTTTGACAGTAATTTTTCTTTTCTTTCCATCTCTGTTTCTATACCGTTTTAAAATGGCCAACGAGATACGTATTGCTGCTACCGAAGATACTCCTGAAGTTTTGCTGGACGATAAAGAGGGGGCGTTTAAAATATCGGGGCGTTCACTTCCTGAAGACGCGTTTTGGTTCTACAATCCTATTGTTGAGTGGCTGTTAGGTTATTCTAAAACGCCCATAGACAATACCGAATTTCATTTTAATTTAGAATATTTCAATACGGCCTCGGCCAAACAGATCTTCAAGATCGCTAATATCCTTAGTGAGATCTCCAAAACAAACCCTGTGAAAATAAAGTGGCATTACGACGAAGGTGATAAAGACATGTTAGCCTCAGGTGAACGTTTTTCGAAATTATGCGGAATACCGTTTGAATTGGTAAAGAACTAGATCTTAAATCCTGCAACAAGGATGTCGTCAGTTTGTTTTTGTGACCCCTTCCAATTAGAAATTTCATTTTCAAAAACCTCAGCAGAATTGCTTTTGTCTAGATCTGTTCTTAGGATCAATTCTTCAAAATGTGAGATAAGGTATTTGCTGTCTTTTGTGCCGCCAAATTGATCATAGTAACCATCTGTGCTCATTACAACATAACTGTTAGGTTCAAGTTTGTGCGTTTTGCTTTCAAATGATTTTTCTGATCTTCCAAAATCGCCGCCTATAGAATAAATATCACCCGTTAATTCGATAACTTGGTTGTTTGCTTTTACAAAAATACTATGATTAGCGCAAGCATACTTTAATGCCGAAGGGTCTTTTTTATCTATGCAACAAACGCTTACGTCCATACCATCATCCTGCGAAATAAGATCGGACCCTGCTTGACGCAACGCGTTTTTTACACCTTTATTCAGTTGATTTAATATCTCTCCGGGTTCCACAATGTCCTTTTGGTTGATGATCTCATTAAGCAAGGTATTTCCTATCATGCTCATTAAAGCTCCCGGAACACCATGGCCCGTGCAATCTACCACTATGAAGAAGAATTTACCTGAATTTTCGGAGAACCAATAAAAATCGCCGCTAACAATATCCTTTGGCGCGTAATAAATAAAAAAATTCTTCAGGCTCTTTGATACAAGATCAACCGGCGGCAATATGGCATTTTGAATTCTCTTTGAATAATTAATGCTGTCTGTGATCTGCTGATTTTTGCTTTCGATCTTTCGATACGCTTTTGCAAGTTCTAAGTTTGCCTTTCGCTTAGCGTTATTGCCACTCCATAACACCAATACTAAAATAAGAATGAGTACGGCAGCGCCTATGGAAGAGAAAATAATAGTGCGTTGGCGAGACAATTCCGCATCCTTTAATCTCTTTTCACCACTAAGCTGATCGATCTCTCTGTCTTTTTGAGATGTTTTATATAAAACTTGCATCTCTTCCATTTTACTGCTGTTCTTATCATTTATGAGCGAGTCTTTATTCTCGTTATACACGTGCATCATTGCCAATGCTTTATTGCAATCTCCTGCCTTTTCATACGCCTCCGAAAGTCTTTGCGCTCCCGACATAATAGCGCTGCGATCGTGCACTAATTGCGCCATTTCCATGCCCTTTAGTAAATACGACATGCCAACAGACGTTTGTCCAATTTGATTGTAAATATGGCCTACGTTCACGTTTATAGATGCAAACACATTTTTTGTTCCCTCTTGTTTGTATTTGTTCAGTATATTAAGGTAATAGTAAAGGGCTTGTTTATAATACGGATTCCTGTTTCCTTTTTCATTATCGGCAATGTTCATATAAGCGCTTCCCATGTTCTGATTGATCATTATCACCGAACTAGCTTCGCCTCTTACCATAAACATGGCATATGCCTTATTAAAATATTTTAACGCGGTTTGATATTTACGCAAAGCCATATAAGAATTTCCAATATTATTATATGAGTTCATAAGAGGAATGCTGTCTTTAAGCGTGTCTCTGAGATTAATGCTCTTTAAATGGTATTCCACCGAACGTTCCTGAAATCGATCGTCTTTTGTAAATTCCCCTTTGTAATTGTAAAAATTGCCAATGTTGTTGTAGCAATAGGCTAAACCATATACATCTTTTGCTTGCTCAAAAAGATCTGCTGCTTGATAGGTGAACTCAAGGGCTTTATCGTAATAATTTATATAGCTATAAAGGGCGCCGATCTTACGCAAACACAAGGCCTTGCTACGCGTATTCTTAATTGTTTCACAATACTCATTCATCTCAATAAGCATTGCCAACACTTGCTTTGGCTCATTAAGCATAGAGTTTCCGAGATCGGTATATGCAATGGTTTTAACCGAATCGTTGGGGGCCGATGCGATAATTTCCCTTAAAGAATCCTGCGTTTTTTGAGCAAACGAATTAAGTGCAATGAAAAATAGGAAGAGTGTGGTGCTTAAAGCTCTCATTAACCCAAATGTATAAAAAGCCTTTGATATGCGAATACAAAATTTATATTAAATTGATTTAGCTCTTTTCGAAGATCCTACCTTCTTTTATTACTTTACCTCAACACGTATATCGCTTTCGGCAACGGTAATGCCAATGGGATTTGCAAATTCTTCCATACCGCTTTGTTTTAGTACATTCTCAAACTCATTTTGATGTTTTGGATCAACTGTAACTAACAATCCGCCGTTGGTTTGTGGATCGCACAGAGTAAAAAATGATTCGGGTAAATTGAGTTTTACCTTTTTCTCGTAGCTGTTCCAATTGCGATACAAATTATCGGGTACGATCATTTTTGATGCGTATTCGGCCGAACCGTTCATTAAAGAAATTGCTCCATAATTTATTTCGGCACTCAAGTTTGCACCATCCATCATTTCGATCAAGTGGCCCAATAAACCAAAACCTGTAACATCGGTTAAGGCTGTTACATATTCTTTGGTTCCTAATATAGCGCCGAGCGTATTTAGTTTTTTTAATTCAAGTATAAGATCTTTTTCGTGTTCGGGACTTATTACTTTTCGTTTAAGCGCTGTGGCTAAAATTCCACTGCCGATCTTTTTTGTAATATAAATAAGGTCTCCTCGTTTTGCTCCTGAATTTTTTTTGAGTTGCTCTATTTTTACAAGACCATTTACGCTGAGTCCAAATAATGGTTCGGGACTATCAATACTATGCCCGCCCGCCAAAACAATTCCGGCTTCGGCACACTTTTCTTGAGCGCCTTTTATTACTTCCCCTGCTAGTTCGGCAGGTAGTTTTGAAACAGGCCATCCTAAAATAGCTGTTGCTAAAATTGGTTTTCCGCCCATGGCGTATACATCGCTTATGGCATTGGCAGCAGCAATTTGTCCAAACAAAAAAGCATCATCAACAATGGGCATAAAAAAATCCACAGTGCTTATTAATGCATTTCCATCGCCCATATCATAAACCGCCGCATCATCTTTTGTATTGTTTCCAACTAATAAGCGCGCATCGTTCAAGCCTGCGTATTTTCCCTGTAATATTTTTTCCAATACATCAGGGGCTATTTTACAACCGCATCCTGAGCTATGGCTATATTCCGTTAACTTGTATTCTGTCATTACTTATTTTAATTAAGTGTTTTGCGATCTCTTCCAGCGATTCGTTCTCAAAAGAATATCGCTCTAATCTCAGGTCTTCGCGATTTTGCAAACCGTGATCATATCCTTTATCATAATAGATCAAACATAATCTGCAAACTTCTTTCAGGTTGTTTTGCTCAAGGGCTACTAATGCTTTTGCTGCTTGCTCCGGACCCATTCTTTTTGTAATTGCGTTTATAGCTTGTGCCAATTGCTCTTTTGGCAAAGGGCCATATTCTTCCACTAATTTTTCGGCGCGCTTTTCAAATGGGATCTCAACATACGTGATGACAGCCAACCTCATTTTTTCCCATAGCGGTAAGGGGATCACCATTTTTCCAACCAAACGGCTTTCATCTTCTATCCAAATATATTTTGCGTCCTTTACTTTTTGCAATGCCATGCAAAGTTCATTCTCAAATTGTTCCTGGCTTGGTTGCACCTGGCCAAAACCACCAAAGGCAGAACCTTTATGGTGCGCCAATTTTTCGAGATCTATAACTGCCTCGTTTTTTTGTTCTAATAATTGCAGAAGCTTTGTTTTCCCTGACCCTGTTCTTCCGCCCAAAATTTTTATCTCGTTATTTATATCAAAACTATTTAGTGCGAAATTTCTAAATTGTTTATAGCCACCCTTCAGTGTAAACACATTCAATCCATACATTTGTAAAAGCCAGGCCACGCTTCCGCTTCGCATGCCTCCGCGCCAACAATGCACATAAACGCTATTATTCTTTGCTTCTTCTTGCGCTTTTAAAACTATGCCGGCCATTTTTGGTCCAACAAATTCCAGCCCCTTTACAATGGCCGCTTGTCTTCCTTCTTGTTTATAAAGTGTTCCAACAATTACACGCTCTTCGTTTGAAAATAATGGCAAATTGATGGCTCCCGGAATGTGCCCTTGCTCAAATTCCTTTGGTGTGCGCACATCGATCATTACAGAATCAATGCCTTGTTTTAAAAATTCATCTATATGAAGTGCTTGCGACAATTGATGCCAAATGTAACTAAATTTTAGCCCACTCTTTAGCGAAAATTTTCGTTTTCCGTCGTCCTATTTTTGTGGCCGATAAATAGTGAATTTTCCTTTGGTCAATGTTTTTACATCGAACGGATGCGTTGCCACTTTTTTTCCTGAGAACTTGGTGTTTTGATCGGCGATAACAAAATCTCCCTTGCCTTTTACATTGTAAATAATGGCGGTGTGATGTGCTAATTTTTCAATATAAAAAACGTCTTCTATGTTATACTTTAATTCAACGCCCTCAAACTGCACAATGTCTCCCGGGTAAATACACGTTTTTTTATAGTCGACTACTTTCCCAAAATTATAATTACCATCCCATTTAGCGCCTGCCTTATTCAAGGCTTGAGCCGCAACGTCCCAACATTCGCCCGCAGCAACCTTTTTTCCCAAAGAAGAGTTCACAAATTCAATTATTTTTTTGTTTAATTCAGGCGTGCTTGCGCAAGGCTGATCGGTGCCGATAGCTATCGGGATGAAAGAGCATACGCCTATCAATAAAAGAGTTGCTATAACAAATTTTATTCCTTTTACTTTTAATTCCACTTCTTCTTAAATTTCTTATAACACATTATCAGCGAAACAATACTGCCAATTGTTGCTAAAATTATTGCCAAAAAAGCCTGTCCCATTGGCATTACGGCAAACCTTTGACCGTTCTCGTCTTCAACATATGGTGGAGATATCATACAGGCTACATTGTAAACAATTGCAAACAATAAAATGAAAACCGTTATTGAAATAAACACGCTGATGAGGATCAGCATTGCCTTATTCTTTTTGATCATTAAATTAATTGATTAATGTGCCCAAGCTTACCAGCTGACTCGAGATCTTAAGTTGATGTTGCTCTATTTCCTTTTTATTGATGTCGAATTTTAATTCGTCGCCCTCCTCTGTAACAAAACTTAAACTTGCTCCTTTTTTTGCAAGACCTTCTCGCTCGCCAACAATAAGCACCGGCTTATCTTTAGTTTGCTCTTTCAGTGCTTTCACCATAGCGCTTTTTGAGTTTGGAACAAACACTAAATGACAACCGTAAGTATCTTCAACCGTATTACATTTTCTTAAAATAATGTTTCTTCCCTTTATTTTTTTTGCACTTGCCAAAGCCTGCAACTCTTTGTTTATTGGCGAATCGCCTATTACCGCTAAAATAAAATCGCCTTTGCTTTGCGCTTCTGGCCACTCTACATACTTCATAAAATTATATACAAACAGCGTGTAGGCTTTGTAGTCGGTTTCTTGGGCCTTAGCAGAATTAAAACTTCCGCATAGCAGCAACAAGGCAATAACTATTGCTTTATAATTTACTATGTTTTGTTTTTCTCTCACTTCGTTACTTTTCTGTTGTTGGCTTTAAAATGCAAATTGTATTGTAACTTAAATACTATTTCACGCGATGGTCCCGGTAATGGTGGATGATAACCGTTGTACGGCTGAATAAAATTGAATTTCTGATTTAAAATGTCGTAACAGCCCAAACCAATATTCAATCCATCAATAGGCTCCCAATTAATAAATAAATTAAGTAAAACCGTCGATGGCAATTTCTCTAAAACACTTGTATCGGTTGAATCAACTGATGTGTATGCCCAGCGGCTTCCGTAAATTGAAGCGTTAAGGTTAACAGATAACTTCTCGGTTGGATTCCATATAGCACTAAAATTTACACGATGTTTTGCAAAGGCAAGTAATGCTGACGTGTCCTCGCTTACACTGTAGTCGGAAATTTGTTGTTTGTTGGCGGCGGTGTAAAAAGCATAATTCACACCAAAATTTACTTTCTTCAGTCTCAATTTATACTCCGCTTCAATTCCTTGTGTGCCCGATCCGCCCTCGTTAACATAAATGTCGGCATTGCTTGAATCGGTTTTGTAAACAATTGGGTCGGTGGTGGTGATGTCAAACAAATTAATGCTAATGATGGATCTTCTTCCGAGCTTGTATCCTAATTCTAATTCAGCAACTTTAGTTAGCTCGGGTTTAATTCCTAGGCTATCGCTGCTTCCATTTACGTTCTCAATAGAGGGTGCTCTAAACGAACTGCTGTAAAGTGCTTTGAAGTGAAATGCTCCATATTTTTTTGTAAGACCTACGCGCGGCACAAAAGCGTCGCCATAAACATTATGCTTATCGTAACGTGCGCCAACAATAAAATTAACGGGGCGTGTTTTTACTAGGCCCTGCATAAAAAACGCATAGTTGTTATAAGTTACTTCTTGCTCATCATTTGAAAAATAACTACTATCCACATGATCAATTGCTTTGTCCTGATAATACTCGGCACCTAAAACAAAATTTACATAGCGATTTAAATTATAAGAGGCCGTTAAGTTTCCTAAAGCTCGCGTTGCGGTTCGATTATAAGCCTCTTTACCTGTGTAAGCTTTACTCGACCAAGGGGTTTGGCTTTTAAATGTGAATCGCGGCGTAATACTTAGTTTTTTGTTAGGGGTTATTACGTATTTCAATTCGTGAAACGTTGAACGAAACGTTTCTTGAACTGCAAGGCCGGGAACCACATCGCCGTACCCGTCTTTCATGGACGTGTTGTAATAATCGCCGATCCAACGATAACTGAGGCCTTTGTATTTTAAAGAAGCGCTAAAGTAATTTGGCTTTATGTTAGAATTGCGCGCCATGTTATACGTGCTGTCGTAAAAATCTGTATAATCTTG
>CAYYUS010000030.1:0-12530 GCA_964474925.1 uncultured Akkermansia sp.
TGCTGCTGATCTCACTGGGCAGCGACTATACTATCTTCGTCGTCGGGCGGATCTCGGTAGCAGTTGATCACTGCGTTGCCCATCGCCCATGTGGCCCATAAAGCTGTATTCAAGATCATTTACTTTATTTCCAATAGCAAAATAGGCGTTGCGATGTAAATAGTCGTTTTGTCCTTGTCCGTAAATACCTCCCGTTGAAATGCCATTAAGGTCCTCGCCTTGTTTAGTAATGATATTGATAACACCATATTCTGCAAAACCTCCGTAAATAGCTGATCCGGGTCCGCGAATAACCTCAATGCGTTTTATAAGATCTAAAGGGTAATGATTTCCAAATTGCGTAGTTGCAAATAAGATCTCGTTCATCTCTAATCCATCCACAAGCAATAGCATTTTCCCTTCGTGAGCCCAATTACCCCGAATACCAACACCTACAGCACCTTCCACATCAACGCCAAAGTCCAAGCCCGGAATGGTTCGCAATACATCGATCAGGTCGCGAGCGCCCGATTTTAAAATGTCGTCGGCCGTGATCAAACTAATAATACTTGGAGACTCGCGTGTATTAAGGGGTTTTTTAGAAGCGACTGAAATTAGTGAATTAATAAGTTTTTCGAGCTCGTTGGGTACGCCGTGAGCCCTCATTTTAAGAAGTTGTTCGAGAGACATGTCATAAAAATCGATCGTGTCTTTTTTAGCTTCGGTAGAATCGGTTTGCGAAACCATTTTCCATGGCAAACACGCTAAAATCGTTAAAACAATGACTATGAGGGGCCGTTTGATCACCATGAGCAAGGTAAAAATAAATTTTGTTCTACAAAAAAATATCTCTCTTAATGTGACCAAATATATAGGATTATAAGATTATAATGATAAATTTGTGTTGCTACAGTGTTAAAATGCAAACTTGGTCGCATAAACGCTTTGATTCATGAAGCTTGGATTTTTAAATACCGGTTTTCCGAAAATAACCTCGGTTTTTTTATTGGTAATTACTATTGTAATAGCCAATATCGGGCTCAATTATTTTATCATTAAAAAAAATAAATCACGCATTGCCGAAATGACCGAGGTGATCAATCCCTATATTGAATCTCTTGAAAAATTTAAACTCATTGTTACCGAATCAAAAATGTATGCTACCAATTGGGTATATCTTCAAAATAGCATTGAGGACAAGGTTAGTTTAGATTCTTTACAAAAAATTCAATTTCCTGCACTCAAGAAAAAACTTGACGCGCAACTTTTGAAGTTTGATAAAAAAGCCGACTCAGATAGTTTAGTAGATGCCTTCCTAAAATTCTATGATCTTATCAAGGTTGAAAAAGAGATCATGACCACGCTTGTGACTTTTGATGATTATGAAAATCCGCAGAAAAAATTCAAATGCGAAGAGATCATTGAAAGCGAAATATTACCTCGCACGCAAGTGATCATGAATCAGCTAAAGGGTTTGATAAAACGTAATCGTGAAGATGCCGCTGTATTGAACGCCGAAATTCAACAGGACTCTACGCGAATGACAAGCATTATGATGTTTGCTTCTATAGGTCTTTTTGTTTTTATCATGATCGCCGTTTCATTTATTTCAGGAGGAATTCGAGAGCCGGTTTTAAAAATGAAGAACATCATTCAGCAATTAGGGCGAGGTGAGTTGCCAAAGGAAAAGATATTGGCCAATAATGATGTGATCGGCGAAATGGCAACTTCCGTCAATACATTATCAGATAGCTTTACGCGAACCTCAGAATTTGCCAGCGAAATTGGAAAAGGAAACTTAACGGTTGAATATAATAAACTAAGCGAGAATGATCTTTTGGGTAATTCTCTCATCAACATGCGCGATAGTTTGCGTTCGTATTCGGAAGATATGGAGCAGCAAGTTCAGGAGCGAACCTATGAGGTGATAGAAAAAAGCGCTAAATTAAAAATTGCTTATGGCGAAATAAAAGACAGCATAAGTTACGCCAAGCGAATTCAAGAGTCTATTTTACCAGCAGAACACATGATCACTGATGTGTTCAAGGATTCGTTCATTTTTTATAAACCAAAAGACGTGGTGTGCGGCGATTTTTATTGGTTCACTAAAATTGGCGATGAGGCCATTATTGCCGCGGTAGACTGTACAGGCCACGGTGTGCCCGGAGCGTTCATGACGGTTATTGGAAATTCGCTACTCAACCAGATCATTTCGTTTTCGGGAATTACAAATCCTGCTACTATTTTATCTCAGCTCGATCAAAAATTACATCAAACATTAAAACAGCACGGCAATATTATTACTAACGACGGAATGGATGCCGCTGTGTGTCGTTATAAGATTAGTAAGAACGAGGTTACGTTCTCCGGCGCTAAACGTCCGCTTTACTATTATAAAAAAGGCGAGTTAGTTGAGATCAAAGGAAACAAATCGCCTATTGGAAGTTTTTCACACAACTTGGATAAAAATTTCTCTGAGCACAAAATTCACGTAAGCAAAGATGATACCCTTTACATTTTCTCTGATGGATTGCAAGATCAGTTCGGGGGCAATGAAGGAAAAAAATTCATGATCAGTCGTTTTAGAAATATGCTCAACAGCATTCAGAGTTTGCCAATGAAGGATCAGGCCAAAAAAATAGAAAAGGAAATTTCGGGTTGGCAAATGGATTATGAACAAACAGATGATATGCTTTTGATCGGCATACGATTCTAAACTCTCGCGCCTTCGGCGCTACTACTTAACCGCAACGATTATTTTTTGCCACGGAGGCGCGAAGACAAAGAGATCTTTTTGTTATTGTGTAAGCCCGTATTTTTCTCCGTGACTCCGCGCCTTGGTGGCAAAAATTAAAATTTCGCTCTTAGAGAAATAATGAAATTTCTTCCCGGCGCGCTAATGCCCGATGAATAAGTGCGATAAAGTTGATCGGTTATATTCTCTATTCCCGCATTTACGCTTACATAATTATTTACATAATACGCAGCCTTAAAATTAAGCGTATACCAACAAGGCACAAACGGCAAACCGTTAGTGGTTTTTGCGAACGAAATATTATCTGTACGGTCAACTAGCGGCAATTCCTCAAACTTCATTTGTTTATTGTATTGCATATATACATCCAGTTTTATTTTTTTTCGTTTATAGGTTAAATGCGTTGCTCCAAATAATGGTGGCACATGCGGTTTTGGATAATATTTCAAGCTGTCCTCGCTCTGCTCTTCTCCCTTTTGAAAACTAATTGTGCTTTTTATTCCGATCCCATATCCAAAATTAATTTCCAAGCCACCTTGCAAACCATATACATATGCCTGTGTTATATTTTGTATCGCCAACACTTCACTTAATTGTCCATCGTAAATAATACTATCAGATCCGTTATAACTAAAATTACGTCTAGCCAATGCGTTCTTCAAAAGCGTATAATACGCTGCGGCATCTATCTTTAAATAATTTCCAAATGTTTTTACAAATCCAACTTCAGCACTGTAAGCATATTCTGGCTTCAAATTTGCATTAGGAACTACCACCGAACCCGGCTGCGATTCAAACACTTTTCCCATATCATCCATGTTGGGTGCACGAAATCCAGTAGATGCGTTTACATAAAACTGGAAAGATCGTAGTGGATTAAACACCATTCCCAAACTCCCATTAAGTGCGCCGTTGCTATTTTGTGCTGTAATAAAAGGTAATGGAAATAGGGTTGTATCAAACTCTGCTTTTATGTTATAGTAACTATAACGTGTTCCTGCGTGCAATATCAGTTTTGAATTGAGTTTGTACTTTAAACTTGCATAAGCGCCATAGGCTTCCCAGGTTGATCCGTTTGGATAACGTGTTGTGCTTGGGGTTTCCATATTTGTTTCAATGTGCTTTCTATAAGCTCTTGATCCGATCTTATTATACACTGCTTCTGCGCCATAAAACAAAACTAATTTATCGCTTAGCTTTTTATCAAGATCGAGGTTGACCGACACTGCATCTACTCTTTCAAATTGGTTGCGCAGCTGTTTGCTGTTAACGCGTCTATCGTGCCTGCTCTCTTGGTGATTTTGATACGCCACTCCTACCTTCATTTGATCGTACAGTTTTGTTGACGAATTACTTTTTACCCCCAAGCGATGCATCATCCATATTTGCGGACCATAATACCATTCGGCATTATCCAAAACGCCATCACTATTGCCGTCTAAAACTAATCTATCGTAACGTGGAGAATTAGAGCTTGCGGAATAATGCGCGTCGTATTCTATTTGCCAACTCTTATTTGGCTTGAAGTGAATTTTTTGCATAAGATTTAATTGTGAAAATGTGGAATTCACTTGCAGAGATGAATCAGTGTTTGCAAATATAGAATCCTTTCCATCAATTGTTTTTTGGTATGATGGTCGCAAAAAATATCTGTTGCCCATACTTCCCGCACGCAAATCTGCATAATCTGCATAAGAAACGCTGGTTAAGAAACTCCATTTCTTTGTAGCAATATTAAAATCTACATGACCTGTTTTTTCAGTATTAGCTGTTGAGTGTCTTCCCATAACACTTCCTGTAAAAAGTATTTTCCCCGTGCTATCCGAAAATTTCGGTTTGAGTGTATGAAAATCCATTACGCCGCCAATAGCATCACTGCCATACATAACAGCGCCCGGACCAAAAAGAACTTCTGCGTTCTCAAGTGCATTGGCGTCTACCGAGATCACGTTTTGCAAATTCCCTGAACGAAAAATTGCATTGTTCATGCGAATACCGTCTACCACTAACAATACGCGGTTTGTTGCAAAACCCCTTAGCGAAGGCGAGCCTCCGGCCATTTGACTTTTTTGAACAAACACATATCCTGATGTTTCTAAAGCATCGGCAGTAGTTTGCGGATTTTGAAACGCAATGTCTTTCCTTTTCAGTTCTTCAATGCGCGCCGGCGTTTCTATTTTATCTTCTTCCCAACGATTGGCCGATACAATTACTTCCGATAAATTAATGTTAGACTCCTCGAGTTCCAAATTAAACTTCTTGTTTTCAAGTTGTGTAAACGATGCGTAAACCGTTCTATAATTTGAGAACGAAACACTCATACTATCCTCTCCTTTAAACACAGAAATGTCTGCCTTCCCCTTTGCGTTTGTAAACACCGGGATTTTGATCTTTGCCGATAATATCACAGCGCCAGGTAATTGCTCGCGGCTTGTTTTATCTATTACGGTTAATGTTTGCGCTTGTGCATATGTAAAACATAACGCTCCAAGCATCAATAGTGCTCTTTTCATTTTAAATTTTTTATGGTTGTATTGTCGCTTTGTAAAACGCAAGCGACATAAAAACTAAAATAAAATTATGAGCGAGGGGGTTTAATGGCTTTAGAATAAAAACCACTTAGGTTGATTTGTATGTTTGCGATACAATATTCCGTCTTTTTCTCAGACAGTTGTTTTATTTCTTGTTGACAAGGCAAAACAAAATTCAAAGCAAAAACTAAAAGCAAGTGATCTGCAAGATCTTTTCCCTCACCGCTTTTCTCAAAAAAATTCGCGAAGAGTTCATTCTCCATTTTATCTTCTATGATATTCACAACACAAACGCTTCCTTGTTTTGTAACGGAAAGAACTTCGTGATATGCGTTCTTGATCACTACTTCTTTATTGTTTTCCTTCCACTCTAAGCCGTTTACATCCTTATAAAGATCCTTAGCCGAAACAATAACTTGTTTGAAGGTTTTGTGTTGTTGTTTTAAAACTAATTGTCTGAATTCGCGTTTTTGCAATTTTATTACCGATTTAAATACCACAAAGCGTGCTCCAACAAAAAGCATAACGCCTAACAGCAAAAATGGGATCATATGTTTGAGGTGTTTCAAGACATAACAAATCTAGGGATTTTATGCGATCATAAAAGGGGGATAGTCGCTTTTTAAAGGGTGATTTTGTTAATTCTGTTCTGATAGAGGCCAAAACTACAATTCTTATTAAACAAAAATTATCTCTAAATTTACTTATCAATGGCAGAGGCAAATTACATAGACATAAATAAACAGTCGTGGAACAAAAAAACAGATGTGCATTTAGCGTCTGATTTTTATGATCTTGATGGTTTTTTAAAGGGAAATACTTCGCTTAACGATATTGAATTAAAATTACTTGGTGATATAAAAGGAAAAAGCGTTTTACATCTTCAGTGTCACTTTGGTCAAGACACCATTTCATTAGGACGACTTGGCGCCAATGCAACCGGAGTTGATCTATCGGACAATGCCGTTAGCAAAGCCAAAGAGCTTGCTCAAAAATGCAATGTGAACACAAAATTTATTTGTTGCAACGTTTACGATCTATCAAAACATTTAGATGAACAGTTTGATGTTGTGTACACAAGTTATGGTACCATTGGCTGGCTTCCCGATCTTGATAAGTGGGCTGGTTTAGTTTCAAGGTTCTTAAAGCCAACCGGAAAATTTGTTTTTGTAGAATTTCATCCTGTGGTTTGGATGTTTGATAATAATTTTACTAAAGTTGAGTATAGCTATTTTAATGTTGGCCCAATTGTAGAAACTGAAACCGGAACGTATGCTGATAGAGATGCGCCTATTGTTGACAAAACAATTACGTGGAATCATCCTACAGGTGAAGTATTAAATAGTCTTATAAAAAACGGGCTTGAAATAAATTCGTTTGATGAGTTTAACTATTCTCCTTACAATTGTTTTAGGGGCGCCGTAGAGGTTGGTCCAAAAAAATATCAGATCCCTGCGTTCGACGATAAAATTCCATTGATTTTTGCTTTAGTTGCAACAAAAAAATAAATGCATTTATGAAAAAATACTTTCTGTTTTTCCTTTTGTTTTGCGCTCTAAAAAGCAATTCGCAAACATCTCTTTCCAACGATACTTTAGTTTGGCATTTGTCAAGACCCTTAAGCTGGTCGGATTTTAAAGGCGAGGTTATTGATGGTATTGGTTTAAGCGGTGAGATCTTTTGCATGAACTTGGCAAATTTTGAAAAGAAAAATGCCCTGGTAAAAACAACCTACACGGTAGTTTCAGTTTTTGATCGAAATAAATCATGGGTTGATCCTAAGGTTAAAACAAATCAGGGCTTACTATACTTTCAGGCTACGTTTGATATCTATGAAGTTCACGCGCGAAAGCTGCGAAAAGATCTTTCTGAAACAGACTTTGGTTCTGACCCCAATCAACAATTCCAAAAAAAGTATAATGCCTCAATGACAGATCTCACCGGTGAATTTAATTCGTTTAGGAAAGAAACCAAAATGGGAAGCGTAATGAGTGAATTAAAAAAATGGCGAATTAAAATAGACGAAGAGTTAAAACAACTCGAGTCTTATAAAAATTAAATTTTCTAAATTTCGCGGCTTTGTTGATTAGCTATTAACGCGACTTACCGGAAAGCCTTTAATGTTTTTTCTTTGTGTTCCAATAAATGTAATTACAGGACAAACAATATTCTTGATCAATTTTTGCATTTTCTATATTTATTCCACAAAGGTACACTGTAAATAGGGTGAAAAAACAATTATCCCATGAATTCACACTATTTAACCTCTTGGGGAAAAGGCCTTGTTTTTTGCAGATCACATCAAATGATAGAAATTGGACTAAAATAATTACCTTAGTTTTTAATTAAACTAATGACAGAACGGAAAGTCTAACCCCCATGAGGAATTTTACACTTGTATTTATAGCCCTTATTTTTAGTTTGGGCCTTGCTAAGGCCCAAGCTCACTTTGGTCCTTTAGCAAGCACCCAGGCCATAACGCTTACGCTTGATTCCTCAAAATTACCAATTGTTGCCCTTAAACTTCCGTTTTTACTCCCCGCCAACGATCCCATTCCTGATACTCCAAAAGTAACGGTCGGTATGGGCATTATTAACAACGGTTACAATGTGATGAATCATATTACCGATGTGCCAAATGGATACAAAGGGCAAATTGGGATCGAAAAACGCGGATCTATTTCGCAAACCTCATGGTTTTTGCAAAAAAGTTACGGCCTAGAAACACGTGATATTTCCGGAGCCGATTCGGACGCTGTAATATTGGGAATGCCCATTGAACACGATTGGATATTATATGGTCCATACGACGACGAATCATTGATGAGAAATACACTCATTTATCAATTAGGGCGCGATATGGGGTATTATACCCCGCGCGCAAAATATTGCGAGGTGCAGTTTTACAATTATTTATGGCAGCCCGATTATCGTGGCATCTATATAATGATGGAAAAAATCAAACGCGATAGCAATAGGGTTAACATCTCAAAACTTACTTTAACTGATAACGCGGGCGATGATGTTACGGGAGGATATATTTTTGGCGTTGATAAGAATATTTGGGCAAACGATAGTGGTTGGACGTCGTTGAAAGATGCCGGCGTGTTCTTTAGTTATAAATATCCTAAGGGCGACGAGATAACCATTCAACAAAAAAATTATTTGAAAGCTTACGTTGATTCGTTTGAAACTGCTTTACAGGGGCCAAACTTTTTGAGCCCAACTATTGGTTACAAAAAATACATTGACCATAACACCTTCATCGATTTCTTTTTTATGCAAGAGATAAGTAAAAGCGTAGACGCATTTAGGCGTAGCGCTTATTTGCATAAAGATAAAAATAGTAAAGGTGGAAAAATAAAAGCCGGACCGCTTTGGGATTTTAATTCGGCCCTGTACAACGCCAAGCTTTGTACCTTTGAACGAGACACAGGTTGGGCATATAAAACTACATGCTGGATCAACTCATCCTATAAAGTTCCGTTCTGGTGGGGTCGTTTGTTACAAGATAGTAATTACACAAAAGATCTTAAGTGTCGATGGACTCAATTACGAAGCACCACGCTTGATACAACACATATCTTTAAGATCATTGATAGTATAAAAACATACGTGAACGACGCAAGCGTTAGGCATTTTTTGCGATTTGATGTGAACACAAATCTTCAGGTACAGTGTGATACTTTAAAGTGGTGGCTTAAAAAACGTTTGGCGTGGCTTGATGCAAAAATGCCAGGCTTGTGCACAACCATCGGATTAAGTGAAAAAGAAATGTTCCAAAATTCTTTGCAAGCTTATCCAAATCCAACTTCCGGGCAATTAACGCTCGATTTCTATTTGTATGCTGATAAAAAAATACAAATTGAGATCCAGGATGTTTATGGAAGGACTTTGCGAAGTGAGAGTGGCACCAAATATCCTTCAGGGAAAAATAAAGCTGTTCTCGACCTGAAGGATCTTCCTGAAGGAATTTATTTCTTGAAGATCTCCAGCGCAGAAATGCAGTATACCAAAAAAATTGTTTTAAGTAAATAGTCTCATAATTCATGTTTACGATCGAACAGATAAAAGCAGCACATTCAAAAGTAAGGTCAGGCGCCGATTTTCCTTCGTACATTAAAGATCTAAAACAGCTTGGTGTTGTTTCTTACGAAACTTTTGTAGCTGATGGTCACACCAATTATTTTGGAGCTCATGAATATAAAACGTCTTCGCCACCTAAATACGGTGAATTGTCAATTGCAAGTGCGTGCGATGCTACTAAATTCAAAAACGAATTAAAAGCACATCAACAGGGGAAAACAGATTATCCAACATTTTGTAGTGATTGTGCCAGGTCAGGAATAGAAAAATGGGTTGTTAGTATTCCAAAAATGACTTGCGCATATTATGATAAGATCGGAAACGAGATCTTGCTTGAGAAGATCCCGCAGTAATTAGTAACTAAAAAACCGGCTGCAGGTATCAACAACCCCCGCCAAGCTGGATGCAAAATTCCTGCTTAACAGTAACTCCTTTCGAATTCTTCGCCGGTTTCCACTTGGGCATGTTGGTGATTGCTTCAAGTAGTATCTTATCTATTCTTGTGCTATTTGATGTTTGTTCCATTTTTACGTTTATAATCTTTCCTTCTTCATCAATTGCGAATTTTACAACAGGCGGTTGCGTGTTTTTAGGGTCCTTGATCTTAGCGATCTTTTTTAATAAATAATCCTCCACCTGAACGGTTCCGTCAAGAAATTCAGCTTCAATATAAGGAACAACAGTAACCGGTAATTCTCCTTCAATGATCTCTTTGTTTGTTATATACTTGCTGTGTCCTTTGTGCTTAAATCTTACTTTTATGATCACATCGGTTCCAAGATCTGAGATGCTGATGATCTTCTTTTGTGTATTGGTTAGTTTGTCGTTTAAACCTAAGGCCGATAATCTTTTTCCGCCGCTCGTAACCAAAATTTCAACTGAGATATAATTAATAATAGTGTTGTAATTACTCGAACAAAAAAAAGTTTCAGGATATGTTGCTTTCTTTAAATAATTCAGATCCACCCTGTCATTATACGGCATGATCATATTATCCCACAATCCTGGCGCAATATCTGTAATAAATTTAACCGTATTCAGCTTTTCCTTTTTTACTACCGATCGTACGTTTTGTGCCCAAGCATTTGTTACAATGAACAAAAATAGAATTGAGGTGTATAGTGATCTTATAGTCATGATAGATCTGTTTTACTACAAATATAGCTGTTACAAAAGCTCGCTCTTGTTAGTGACTAGTTATTGCTTTGTTAACGAGTTGTTAACGCATGTTATATTCGTGCGCGTGCTATATAAATTGTCTATTTTTGGTCGAACATGAAGTTGAATCGCACATATCTATTCATTACCGTTTCTTCGCTTGCGTTGGTAATAGTGCTTATTATTCAGGTGAATTGGATCTTTGAAACGGCTGAAATAAAAGAAGAGTTATTTAACGAAAAGGCAAACATGGTATTGGCTAAAACCGCCGAGGCGCTTTCGTCGGATAAAGAAACTTGCAAAAGTATCGCTGATACAAATCAAGCTTCGGGTAACATTGTAATTAACGCTTGTAATAGCACCGAGATCTGTATCACCAATACTGAGATCCAAAAAATAGATTCCATTTTTAAACGTTTCATGAACTTCTACAATTTTTACATTGATTACTCTTTTGTAGTGGTAAAGCCAACGCCATTTAAGGTGAAGAACGAGGGGAGTTTTAAAAATGGTGGTTTTAAAAATAATATTTACAATAAACGTTTAGAAGAAGTGGTGAGTCAGAATGGATCCGAGCTTGTTCTTATTCTTCCCGACAAAAATCAATTTATCATGGATGAAATGGGTACGCCGTTCATTTCCTCCGTTGCTTTAATATTAGTTGTACTTATACTGTTTTGGCGCACCGTTCTGTCGCTCATGAAAGAGAAAAGAATTTCAGAACACACTACTGATTTTTTAAATAATATGACCCACGAATTTAAAACGCCCCTAACAAATATTGCCTTGGCCAGTAAAATGATCTTAAAAGATCCTGTGATAAAACAGGAGGAAAAACTAAAACATTATTCAGAGATCGTTCTTGAAGAAAACGAAAAATTAAGACTTAAGGTTGAACAAATGTTAAGCATGACAGCATTAGAGCGAGGAGAAATTCCTTTACAAAAAACCGAACTGGATCTTCATCAAATCATTCAAGATTCGATAAAATGCATTCATATACAAATAGAAAATAAACAGGGAATTCTCGAATTAAAATTAGAGGCTGAGAAATTTGTTATAATGGGAGATGAAACTCATTTTACAAATGCGTTGTGCAATCTTATAGATAACGCCGTGAAATACTCAAAAGGAAAACCCGAGTTGTTAATTGAAACATATAATAGCGATGAACATATAACTATTCTTGTTTCAGATAAAGGCGTAGGAATAGAAAAAGAATATCACGCAAAAGTATTTGAAAAATTCTTCAGGGTTCCTTCAGGAAATGTTCACAATGTAAAAGGCTTTGGATTGGGTTTAGCGTACGTTAAAAAAATAATTGAGCTCCACGGCGGCACTATCGAGATGGAAAGCGAAAAAGGTGAAGGAACAACATTTACATTAACATTGCCTTATGCATAAAGAAAAACTAAACATATTATTAGCTGAGGATGATCTTAATTTAGGCTTTCTTTTGGTTGAGTATTTAGAAACAGAAGGTTTTGAGGTGAAGCTTTGTAAAGATGGCGAGCTCGCGTTAAGGGCTTTTCAAAATAATTCATTTGATCTATGTTTATTAGACGTGATGATGCCAAAGTTAGATGGATTTTCTTTAGCAAAAGAGATCCGCTCAAAAGACAAAATGATCCCCGTAATATTTATTACTGCCAAGTCTTTAAAAGAAGACAAGCTAAAAGGATATGATCTTGACGCAGATGATTATATCACAAAACCGTTTGATGAAGAAGAATTGCTTTGGAAGATCAAGGCTGTTATTCGCAGGATCCCCGAAAGTAAAAATGAGACAAAGATCGATCTCATTACCATTGGAGCGTATACATTTGATTTTAATAATCAATCGCTGATCTTTGGCGGAAAAACAAAACGCATCACCGAAAAAGAAAGCGACATTTTAAGGTATTTGTGTAATCATAAAAACAACGTCATAAAAAGGGAAGATATGCTAAAAGACCTGTGGGGAGAGAACGATTATTTTTTTGGCAGAAGCCTGGATGTGTTCATTACTAAAATGCGTAAAT
>CAYYUS010000031.1:0-12347 GCA_964474925.1 uncultured Akkermansia sp.
GTTTCCGGTTGAACCATAAGCTGTACATCCATTCACATCACTCACACTTAATACATAAGTGTAAGTTCCGCTAACACTCGTGCTAACAACTACATTTGCATTTGTAAGAGAAGTTTGTGTTAATGCCGAAGAAACACTCCAGGTATAATTTATTGGCGGCACTGCGCCAGGAACAGTAGGAGTAATGGTGATCTTGTTATTTAAACAACCAGCCAGTGAAGGGTTAACATTAACTGTAACTGAATATAAATTGATAGCATATTGTAAAGAATCTTTTTGTGTTCCTGAAATTGCAATTAAGCCCAAAGTGTGCGTTCCGGGTGTAGTAAACGTATAAGCAAAATTATTTGCTGTGGAAGCATAGAAGTTGCCATCTACATACCATCTCACTGAATCAGAATTTAAACTTTGACTTACAAATGTATAAGGAGAATTTAAGCATAAGCTACTACTGCTAACGCTAAAGTTGGCAACCGGCGGAATGAATTCATAAATAAAATTTCCTGGAGCATTGTAGTTAGCATTGTCGTAGTAATTTCCTGACAGAAATAAACGTGAGTTGATCTTGTTTAGTAAAAAGCTCGATCCTGCATTAAAATATCTTCCTAAAGTATCTGCCGATTGCACTTCGGTATTTGTACTCATATCAAGATACGTTACGTAAGGAGCGTCATACGCATAGCTATTGGTATTTGCACTTGGATCACCATTTTTACTTCCGTAATATTCAAAGTGCGAATACCAAACGGTATTATTGAAACATTCAAGTGATGATAATGCCGTAGGATTTGTTGTGTTGAACAACGACGTGTAATTTGTTCCGTCAGGCGTTTCAACAATGCGATAACCGGTGTTTGAATTACGCATTCCAAAATATAATTTATTGTTCATTATATCCGCATCCACAATATATTCGAAAGGATAGGTAGTTTCAAAATTTGATACAACAGTAAATGTGATACCATCCGAACTTTTTAAAAGCTTTCCGTCGTATCCAGTAACTTGCCCTGCAATGTACATTTCACCATTGAACGTAAATATTTTATTGATCCCTTCCAGTTTGATAGGAAGCTTAACGTTTGTATTTACAAATCCTGTTTGGTTATAGTGCTTGCGATAAATATAAACAGAATCGTCGGCCGACATTCTTGCGCCAACAAAAACAGTCATGGAATCATTATTAGTGCTTGGGCTATAGAAGCCAATATTCATTACGCCATAGTGTATGTTAAATGGCAGGCTTAGAGTCTCACTTGTAATAGCATTGGTTGCAGAACTGTATTTGTACACGCCCGCCTCAATGTGCGTTGAACTACTGTTTCTTGCGCCAAAGAAAACATAATTAGTACCTGTTGAAGTATTTGTAATAGCTGCACCTCCTGAGGTTCCCCCATCAATATACAAACGGTTGTAATTTACAGCCGCCAAGGTATTACTTGTAGTGTTGTAGTATTGAAAGTAAGATGCAGAAGCACTAGGCTCTATAGAGTCACCAATAAAAACAATGTCGTTACCAACTTTAATACTTGCATTTTGATATCTATAGGTAGTTGTATTCGCGTAATCAACATTCGCTATTAATGTATCCCAACGATCACGAATGAAAGGAGGGGGCATGGAATTTATTTGCGCAAAACTTTCAAAGCACAAAACAAATAATAATAGGGTGAATGCAAAGTGTAAGTGTTTTTTCATTATGATTTTATAGGTGCCTAAAGGTACTCAAATTTGGTCGATTGAAAAATCGATTTAATAAGGGCTTTTGAGCAATGTAAACGCTAATTTCTTTGCTTATTATAAAAGGATCTAATGACCTCGCGTTTCTTTGATCGAAAAACATATCGTTTATTAAACCATTAGTGGTTGAAAGTTGATTTAATTTATTTCCATCAAATTTCGCTACACCTTTACTGTTAATTCCCACGGTAAAATTTCGGTAATAGCTGGAAGTGAATTTGGTATCATTCTATATATTTGATTTTCAAATGATTACGATATATTACCATTGCCTCGAGCAACGTTTAAGACTGATCATACTCTTATTATAAAGGGATCTTAATAAAATGCAATGAAGATCAGAAACAACATTATGATGAAAGTAAAAGTATTAGAAATGGTTTTTGTTGCATACTTAACCTAAGTTACCACTTGTAAAGTGGCCATTTGTTAGAATAGAGAATTTTGCTATATTTATTGTAAGACAACGCAAAGAAATGAAGAGAGCTTTACTATATTTTCTTTTATGTTTTGGTTACTACGCCCAAGCTCAAACATTTTGGGCGCAAAGTAGTGGCGGAGCTAATGTAGATGAGGCCATGGATGTTTGTTTGAATTCAAATGGCGACACATACGTAACCGGTTATTTTACTAACAATGCTACTTTTCATAATTTCAATTTAATTTCAGCTTCAGCCGGTATTCCTGATGGATTTATTTATAAAACAAATTCTGCAGGTCAAATGCTATGGGTAAAAAAATTCGGGGGCACTGGTTCAGATAGAGGCATAGCAATTAAAACGGATGCAAATGGTGATATCATCGTTACCGGTTATTATTTTGGAACAGCAATTTTTGGAAGTACTACTTTAACTGCAGTAAGTGGATCGCAAGATGTGTTTGTGGCCAAAATAGATCCAAACGGAAATTTCATCTGGGTAAAAAGCATGGGTGGAAATTTAACTGATATTCCAAGTGCCGTGAACATTGATGTGAATAACAACATTATTTTAACCGGAAGTTTTCAGGGTAATGCATTCTTTGGCGCAAGTAATTTCACAAGTATCACCGACCCTAATTCAAGTTTACCTTCTTACGATGTATTCACTACAAAATTATCTTCTGCAGGTAATTTTCTTTGGACCAGAGTAGGACAAGCAAAATACAATGACCGTGGTTTAAACGTGGCTACAGATAATACAGGTGATGTTTATGTGTGTGGACAATTTTCGGACACGATCACATTTGGGAACACGCATAATAATCAGATCATGAACGCGGTATTCCTGATAAAATATTCAGCCAGTACCGGAAATGAAGTGTGGTTCAGAAAAGCGGCAGCAACAAGCGCCATTGCTTATGGTTTAGCTATAGATGCCAGCAATAATGTTTTTATGTCGGGAGATTTTACCGGCGGTATAGTGTTCTATGGGAATACCAACAATTTTTTAACCGGTAATTTTACCAATAAGATCTTCCTCTCTAAATTTACACCCGCAGGAAATTATCTATGGGGTTATGCGGAATCCTCTAAGAATTATGTGTCGGCTCGCGATCTTACTTTAGACAATTTCGGAGCACCTTATATTTTCGGCGAATTTGATTGTGGTTTTACAGATTATCAAAACGCTATTGCACAAGGTGTTTTTAATTCAGTTGGATATCATGATCTTTTTGTGAGTAAATATGATCCAACCAATGGAACTAGATTATGGGAAAGACAAGTTGGAGGACCATCTCTTGACGAAGCGCATGGCATAGTGATCACACAGGGTGGCTTACCACTTTTGGCAGGAAGTTATATGAATAAAATTTCTTGGCCAACAGGAAGTTCAATTGCAGCCTATCCTAACTTTAGTTTTATTTGGGCCAATTCATTTTATCAGGCAAGTGGTTATTGCACCGATGGTCAATACAATTTATACATCACAGGATATAGTAGTGGTTTTAGCGATGCTATTGTTGGGAATATGGTTGATCTTAGTCGCCAAACATACGACTACTATCAGCGAAGTGGAAGTCAATGTTTGCGTCCGTTTGTGCCTACTTGCATCGAACATGCGCCGGTAATTCAGATATGTCCCGACACTATTAAAATTTGTCCGGGTGAATATATCAAAGCAGAAACGCGCACAGGTACCGAAGGCGCTATTGGCCCTTACCATAAATTTAAATGGAATGTTGGACCAACAGATACCTTGCAGTTGTATAAGCCTCTTGTTACCGGGCAGCGTCAGGTTACGGTTACAACATTAGACGGTTGTTGGACATCAGTGGATACAACCTATGTTATTGTAAATCCAGTTCCGGCGGTGCCAAAGATCACAGATAGTAAAGGATTCAACTTCCAACAACTTCCTCAAACCTTCAGCATTATTATGTGTGCGCCTGATACGGTGAAGATCACCGGAAGTAATATTTTTAATAATGCATTTGCATGGACAGGAACGGGACCAATTATTGCTTATCCCGATTCTAGTATCTTGGTAAATAAAACCGGTCTTTATAAGATCACAGTTACCAATCAATTTTCTTGCACATCATCAAATACTGTATATGTTCGGCTTGATACGATATATCCATTATTACCACGCATCAAATTAGCCGACACGCTTAAGATATGTTGCAATCAAGCCAAATTTGTAAATGTGTATGATAGTTTAAATAATCCAACCGGCACAAATGCATGTATCAAATTATTTACTTCGGTAGTTTGGACCGTTGTACCAAACACAGGTTTCATGTCGGTATCAAGCAATTGTAATCATCCCGAAGATGGCGTGTTCAGCACTTGCACAACGGGCAACTACACCATCATGGCAGTGTGCACCATTAGTAATTCCTGCGGCACCGCAACTTATCTGATCTCAAAATCGTTTTATGCATTGGTCAATCAATATCCACCCATCTCGCTCACCAAAAGCGGCACTCTCCAATTTTGTCCCGGCGACAGCACAAAAATAATCATCAATCATAGTAACCCTATACAATGGGCCTTTGGTGGATCCATCAATGGTTCAAACTTTACAAAAGATACGGTTTGGATAAAACATTCCGGATGGTATAATGTATCCAGTTCAGTTACAAATTCTCTTACAGGATGTACAACCAATACATTTATTCAATTCTATATTGCACCTAAACCAAATCCATTCCTTTCTTTATATCCTTATCTTATTTGTCCTAATGATTCTGTGTTGCTCACTTGTTTTATGGCTAACGCTGTCAATTATTCATGGATAGGACCGCTTGGACCAATTCCGGGAAACACTGCTACTAAATACGTAACGCTTCCGGGATATTATCATGTGATCGTTACAGATGCCGATGGTTGTATATTAACGTCAAATACCGTTGAGGTAAAACAATACAATACGCCTTTCCTTATTGCCCAACCTTCTCCATGGTTATGTAATAATTCAAGCGTGGTCATTAAAGTAATCACCAATGATTCTACATTAATTCAATGGCTGCCACCTTTATCGGGTGGTGGAACAGTAAAAACGGTAACTGCCGCCGGCGTGTACTCTTGCCAGGTAACCATGTGTAATATTGTTACCACGTGTACCATACAAGTAAATAGCGCTAATACACAAGCTTCAATTTCTGCAACTGCATTCAGTCTTTGTCCTTCCGATTCAACCATCCTTACTGCAAATTCAAATATGGCTTTTTATGTATGGCAGCCTGGGAATATTACTTCCAGTGTTGTGTCGATTTTTGCAGCCGGAATTTATACGCTAACAACCACCGATCAATATGGATGTTCTGCTTCAACAACAATTTCTATTTATATGAATACATTAACGCCTGTTCCAACTGCCACCAGTGTACTCATATGTTATGGAACGAGCACAGTACTTAATGCAGCTGGAAGCGGAACCATAAACTGGTATACAAATCCT
Organism: uncultured Akkermansia sp.; assembly: GCA_964474925.1. Taxonomy (GTDB): domain Bacteria; phylum Bacteroidota; class Bacteroidia; order B-17B0; family Aurantibacillaceae; genus Aurantibacillus. Next base: position 5,622 of record CAYYUS010000031.1, read on the forward strand.
ATCACGGGAGGTTATTTTTTTACAGGTAATCAATACACAACACCAACGTTAACGAGTCCGGTAACTTACTTTGTCTCTAATTCTATTTCAACTTCTTCGTGTCAAAGTTTACGGGTCCCTGTAACGGTAAATATTGTTCAATCGTCTTATCCAATAACAGCATCTGTTACTGCTCAAGTGTGTGCGGGCGATACTATTAAATTCTCAACCCCGTTTGTTGCGAATGCACAATATAATTGGAGCGGACCGAACTCATTTACGTCAAGTCTTCAAAATCCATTTATCGCGCCTGCAACAGTAACTCATAGCGGAACTTATTATCTGTATGTTAGTGGAGGAGGTTGCAATACGAATACAATTGCATTGAATGTAAATGTTACTCAATTAACCACGTCAATTACAGCAAGCGCTTACAGTATCTGTCCTTCCGATTCAGTTATACTTACGGCGAATCCTAATATGACCAACTATATATGGCTACCTGGTAATTATACGTCAAGCGTTATCTCGGTATTCGAAAGTGGAAATTATACGGTTACAGCTATTGATTCCAATGGATGTTCTAATACAGCCACAATTTCAATTTATATGAATACGCTAACACCTGTTCCAACGGCAACAAGTGTACTTGTGTGTTATGGAACAAGCACGGTACTGAACGCGATCGGTTCGGGAACAATAAATTGGTACACGAATCCGGTAACGGGTGGATATTTTCACACAGGAAATCAATACACAACACCAACATTAACTAATTCAGTGACCTATTATTTATCAAACTCAGTCTCTACATCTTCATGTGCGAGTTTGCGAATCCCTGTAACAGTTAATATAGTTCCTTCTTCTTTTCCAACAACGGCATCAGTAAATACGTTGCTGTGTGCAGGGGATAGCATTAAATTTTCTACCCCGGCCGCAGCAAATGCGATCTACAATTGGAGTGGTGTAAATTCTTTTTCTTCAAACGTTCAAAATCCATTTATTGCTCCGGCGAGCGCATCCAATTCAGGAACCTATTATTTTTATTTAAGTGGAGGGGGATGTAATGGAAATACAGTTACACTCAATGTAAATGTGATACAACTTACAACACCAACTGTTGTTGCCACTACAACCGTGTGCGAAGGACAAAGTATTTATTTAAGTGCGTTCTCAAATAGCAGCAGTGCTACGTATACTTGGGTAGGACCAAATAATTTTACGTCCACCGCTTCAAGCGCAACCATAGCTCCTGCGCAACTCGTGCATTCAGGAACGTATTTTGTTTTCACATCTCTCAACGGATGTACAAGTAGCGAACAAGGAGCTATATACGTTACTGTGTATGGAATTCCAAACGTAACTCCTCAGGTAATTGCTACAAATTGCGCGGGCGATAGCGCTGTGTTCTTTACTAATACACTTACAAATGTTTCGTACAGTTGGACAGGACCAAATAATTTTTCTTCTAACGCGAGTTCATTCACTTTATATCCAATTACAAATGCAAACGCGGGCGTTTATTATTTTTACGCCTCCAATAATGGATGTTTATCAAGTATAAGCTCGGTAACAATTTCAAATAACCCTTTACCCATAGTAAATCTTGGTCCCGATACGGTGATGTGTAATTCGAGTCCAAATATCACATTAACTATAAATACGTATCCTTGGATTCAGTGGCAGGATAATAGCTCAGTAAATAGTTATATCATCAATATTGTAACAGGAACATATTGGGTTTCTGTAATTGATTCCAATGGATGTAAAGGTTCTGATTCTATAAACGTGGTGTTTGTGGAGTGTGATAATTTTAGGATGCCAAATGTATTCACGCCTAATGGCGATGGATCAAATGATCTGTTTCGTATCGATTGCGAATCTGTAAAAGAGTTCAAACTAATTGTCTTTGATCGCTGGGGTAAGCAAGTATTTGAAACATACGATAGTAAAAAAGGTTGGGATGGAACGAATATGTTTACCGGGCAAGAATCAGCTCCGGGAACTTATTTCTATGCATTACAAGTGAAATTATACAATGGAAAATACAAGGAGTACAAAGGCAATGTCACTTTATTCAGATAGATCTTAGGCTTTTGATCTGTAACACTTATTAATAAATTTCTTCAAATCCTTGTTCACTGCGAGCGGACTTTCCAAAAATCCCATATGCCCATCGTGTTCTAAAACCAACACATGTTTATCACGAATGGTTTCGGATTGCGCTAACAAACTTTCATAAGGCAAAATATTATCATGCTCGCCAATGATCATCATCACAGGGTAACTAACCATTCCTAAAATAATATCGCGGTTTGGTCTGTCTTTCATTCCTTCTAAAGATGCCACAGCACCTTGTTTGCTAACGCTTAATGCAATTTTTGTAGCAAAAGAAACTTCGTCTTTTAAGTACTTTAAATTTTTTGTGGCAAATAAATTCTTAATAGTGTCTTTTGTGTAAACGCGTTTATTAGCTTTCACTAATTTAATAGCGCGCGTTCTATCTTTCTTTTTTTCTTCCGAATCGGGTAGGGCGGTGGAATGGCATAAGCATAGGCCGCATAAATTTTCGGGATATAATTCGGCAAATGCCAAAGCCGCGTAACCTCCCATGCTGTGGCCAACGATCACATATTTTTTCAAACGCAAGCTATCCATTACTTTTTTCACGCATTTGGCCATTAATTCCATGCTATGCACATATCCAAAGCAAGCGGTTTGTCCGTGCCCCGGAAGATCAATTGCAATAACTCGAAAGGTTTTGGCTAATTCCGGAATATTTTTCTCCCAGATCTCTTTTGATCCCAAATAACCGTGTAATAATACCACAACTCGGCCTTTCCCGTGGTCGGAAAAGGAAACAGTACCATTTTTAAATGTGGTGGTTTTGATCATTTATTTCTCACTCATTTTTAGGATCTCGTTAAACTCATCTTCGGTTACCGCACTTACCGAAAGCCTTGCCAAACGCAGCAATTGCATCGTTTTGAGCTTGGCGTTCTTTTTAATATCCGCCAGCGAAACCGGCTTTTTAAGGGCCTTATACGGGCTAATTTGCACAGCTAACCAGGCAACTTCGTCGGTACTAGGATCTTGAAAATGTTCTTTTACCAGTTTTGCTATCCCAACAATGTTCAAGCCCTCGTTACTGTGATAAAAGAACAATAGATAGCCCTTTTTCATAGACCTTAAATTGTTGCGAGCGGCGTAATTTCTAACCCCATCCCAAGCTGTAACCTTGTCTTTTACAAACTGTTCCCAACTGTACTTAAAGGGTTCTGATTTTATAAGCCAATAGTTCATGTTTTTGAGGTTTTATGGGGATTTTAGGCCAAAGATAGAAATAAGCACAAAACTAAATTTCTTTAAAAATCCAATGTTTAAAATATGCTCAAAACTCTATCAAAAATGATAAAAATCGCCTCTAAATATTGTGGATTTCATCAAAATATGCCTACATTTGTGGCCGAAAAATAAAACGAATTAGGAGTTTTTTTGAACGCATGAGTAATAGAACTTTAATAACCAGGAACTTAAGATTGATCTTTTCAACCATCCTGTTCTTCTTTTTAAGTAGCCCAATTTTAGCTTTAGAACCTACTGAGCATGATAATGATTCAACGCATGCTGCCACCGAACATCACGCAACTCCTTCGCATGATGAAGAAGCAAAAGTAGACATCACCGAAGTAGCTTTCGAACACATTTTAGATGCGCACTCTTGGCATTTATGGGGCGATCATCATGATGCTGTTTCTTTTCCTTTACCTGTAATTTTAAAAACAGATGCTGGAATTGTAACCTTCATGTCGTCAAAATTTCATCATGATACTCACGGAACAGAAGTGGTTGAAGTGAACGGTCAACGTTTTGTAAATTACAAGGAAGGTATTTATTATGCATCTGAAACTGCTAATGAGCACGGACAATATCTTACATTCACCGAAGACGGAAAAGAGGTTGCAAACAAAGCGCCATTGGATTTTTCAATTACAAAGAACGTTACTCAATTATTTTTAACGGCATTCATTCTGATCTTCATGTTTGTGTCGATGGCAAACGCTTATAAAAAGACGGGCGTTACTTCTGCACCAAAAGGAAAACAATCGTTCCTTGAGCCATTGGTTATTTTTGTTCGCGATGATATTGCTAAAGAAAATATCGGCGGCGGAAAGCATCATAAATTTGTTCCTTACCTTTTAACTGTATTCTTCCTTATCCTTATTAATAATGTATTAGGATTAATTCCGGTAAGCGCAAACTTAACAGGAAACATTGCATTTACATTAGTATTATCAGTGGTTACTTTAATTGTAACAAACATCAACGCATCGGGCACATATTGGAAACATATTTTTGCACCAAAACCTGCTGCATTATGGATCATCTTAATGCCAATTGAATTAGTTGGTGTATTTAGTAAACCATTTGCTTTAATGATACGTTTGTTCGCTAACATTGCCGGCGGTCACATCGTTGTTATCTCTTTAGTAGGTTTGATCTTCATCTTCAAAAGCTATTACATTGCTCCGGTTTCAATTGCCTTTACTTTATTTATAGATATATTAGAATGTTTGGTTGCTTTATTGCAAGCTTACATTTTTACAATGCTAACAGCGCTCTTTATTGGTTCGGCTATGGAAGATCATAGTCATGATGAAGCGCACGGTGAAGCAGCACATTAATTAAGAAATTTTAGTACAAACAAATAAAAACCAAACAAAATGACAGGTAGTATCGCAGCAGTAGGTGCAGGTTTAGCGGCAATAGGCGCAGGAATCGGTATCGGACAAATTGGTGGACACGCAATGGATGCCATTGCACGTCAACCGGAACACACAGCCAAGATCCAAACAGTGATGTTGATCGCAGCAGCCCTTGTAGAAGGTGTTGCTCTTTTCGCAGTCGTTGTTTCTATCATGAGCAAGTAAGTTCAAAAATTACCGAGGTTATAACGGTTGGTTATAACCTCGGTTAAATTAAAAGTACGTAAACACAGATATAAAAAAGAAACACAATGAATCAACTTTTTATTTTGGCAGGATTGTTAGAGCCGGGGATCGGATTGATCTTCTGGACCTCTTTAACCTTCCTTTTATTGGTGTTATTGCTAGGTAAATTTGCCTGGAAACCTATTTTAAATGCCATCAAATCGCGTGAAGAAGGAATTGAAAAAGCATTAGGTGCTGCAGAGCGTGCATTGAATGATATGCGCGAACTAAAATCCAACAACGAAAAAATGTTGGCCGAAGCACGCAACGAACGTGATGCTTTAATGAAAGAAGCACGCGAAGCAAAAGAAAGTATTATTTCGGAAGCAAAAAGCAAAGCACAAAAAGATGCAGATCGCATTTTATCTACTGCTCGTGAACAGATCATCAACGAAAAAAATGCTGCCGTTTCTGAACTAAAAAATCAAGTGGCTTCATTATCTATTGAAATTGCTGAGAAAATTTTACGCAGCGACCTTTCTACAGATGAAAAACAAAAAGCGCTTGTAAATAATTTAATGAAAGACGTTAATCTGAACTAAGAATGATCGTTGCCACAAGATACGCTAAATCACTACTTGATCTTTCGCTTGAAAAAAAGCAGTTAGATGAGACAAGGAATGATATGAAGGTTATTAAAACTGTTTGCGACCAAAACCGCGACCTTGTTACCCTTTTAAATAGCCCTGTTGTAAAAACAGATAAGAAGATCGCGATCATGAAAGATATTTTTGGAAAGAACATTTCTAAATTATCGCTGTCGTTCTTAACTCTTTTGGCAAATAAACGTCGCGAAGGGTATGTTCCACAGATCGCCGCATCGTTCGACGAATTATATAAGAACAAAATGAATATCACCACCGCTGTAATTAAAACGGCAATTGGTTTGGATGATAAATTAAAAAAGCGAGTACTCGAGATCGTAAAACAAACCTCAGGAAAAGGTGAGATCGAATTGATCGAAAAAGTTGATCCTTCTATCATTGGTGGATTTGTGCTTTCGATAAGCGATAGACAATTAGATGAAAGTGTAAAACATAAACTGGCCGCACTTAAAAAGAATTTATTGGACAGTAAGTATATTAGTGTTAATTAAGAACCAAAAATAAAATGGCTGAAATTAAACCGGCAGAAGTATCTGCAATTTTAAGACAACAATTAGCGGGCTTTAAAAGCGAGGCTGAATTGGAAGAGGTAGGAACCGTATTACAAGTAGGTGACGGTATTGCTCGTATCTATGGATTATCAAAAGTTCAATCAGGTGAGTTGATCGAATTTGAAACTGGCTTACAAGCTATCGTTTTAAATCTTGAAGAAGATAATATTGGTGCTGTATTATTAGGACCTAGCGTTGGTATCAACGAAGGAAGTCCGGTAAAACGTACAGGTAAAATTGCCTCTTTAAAAGTTGGAGAAGGAATGTTAGGCCGCGTGGTTGATACATTAGGAAATCCAATTGATGGAAAAGGCCCTATTAAAGGTGAAACTTACGAAATGCCAATTGAGCGTAAAGCTCCGGGTGTAATTTATCGTCAGCCGGTAAATGAGCCTTTGCAAACCGGTATCAAAGCTATCGACGCTATGATCCCAATTGGTCGCGGTCAACGTGAGCTTGTAATTGGTGATCGTCAAACCGGAAAAACTGCGGTTTGTATTGATACCATCATCAACCAAAAAGAATTTTATGAAGCAGGTAAACCTGTATTTTGTATATATGTAGCTATTGGTCAAAAAGCATCAACAGTGGCAAACGTTG
>CAYYUS010000032.1:0-12218 GCA_964474925.1 uncultured Akkermansia sp.
AGGCAAACTCTTTTATATATTCAGGATCTTTTTCCGAAATTATCGATTCATGAAGTTCCTTCAGGAACCGTTGTTTTTGATTGGACTGTACCTGATGAATGGGCAATCGAATCAGCTTATATCGAAAATGAAAAAAGAGAACGTATTGTAGATTTCGACAATTCAAACCTTCATATTGTCGCTTATTCAGAACCAGTAGACGAATGGTTAGAATTCGAAGAGCTTGATAAACATTTATATTCTTTACCAGACCAACCAGATGCCATACCGTATATTACCTCTTTTTACAAAAGGAATTGGGGGTTTTGTTTAACACATAACCAAAGGTTGTCTTTAGATAGAAAGACACGTTATCATGTTGTTATAAACAGCAAATTAGAAAAAGGCTCTTTAACCTATGGGGAATTGATTATCCCTGGTAAAAGTGAAAAAGAAGTTTTAATATCAACTTATATTTGCCATCCTTCCCTTGGGAATAATGAGATTTCAGGAATTGTAGTAACAATGGGATTGGCTTATTGGATTAATTGCTTATTGGATAGAGAATATACCTACAGGATTCTTTTTGTACCTGAAACAATAGGTGCCATTACTTATCTCAGTAAGAATAGTAAAGAAATGAAAGATAAGACAATTGCTGGTTTTGTAGTTACCTGTGTTGGTGATGATCGAGCATACTCTTTCATGCCATCCAGAACAGGAAAAACATTAGCAGATAAAGTTGCCAGATTTGCTATGGAGAATTACCTACCTAAATTTGATGAATACTCTTTTTTGGAAAGAGGGAGTGATGAAAGACAATACTGTAGTCCTTTGATTGATTTACCAGTTGTTTCAGTGATGAGGTCTAAATACGGTACTTATCCTGAGTATCATACATCATTGGATAACCTAGATTTAATATGTCCTGAAGGATTGGCTGGCGCATTTAATATCATTAGTAAGTGTATTGAAATACTTGAAATTAATCATACTTACATTGTTTCAAGCCCATGTGAACCTCAACTAGGTAAACGAGGTCTTTATATGTTAAATAGTAATATAAAAGGTGGAGATACGATTAATAATCTGCTAGCCTATTTGGATGGTAAAACAGATCTCTTGGATGTATCTAAAATTATAGGAGTTGATATATTTGAGTGTAATGATACAGTTTTGATATTGTTGAAGTTTTCTTTAATTTATAGAATATCTAAATTTAATGAATAGACTTTTAATTTTTAAGCTCTTATATTCTTGTTAAATTCAGAATAAAAATTATTTAAATAAATAAATAAATAAATAAATAAATAAATAAATAAATAAATAAATAAATAAATAAATAAATAAATAAATAAATAAAAATAGTTTGCTCCGCATACGTAATTTCCACTTAATTTAATTAAGTTATAATAAAAAGTATTTATAAATTTTAAATATGTATTTTTAGTTAAAAATTAGACCTTAAATACACATATATGTACTTTGATATTATTTGATCTCCATTTGTTTTCTTACTCAATATTTTGCTATTATATTTATATTTAATAATTAAAATTGTCGATTTATTTATTATAATTTATTTTTAATCATCAATAAATCAGTATGGGTTTTTCCTCTAATGTTTTTTCAATTTTCCAACGTGATTTATTACTTTTCATTACTAATTTGATTACAGGTGTATTGGTAGCCAGAAATTTAGGTCCGTCTGCCTTAGGTATTTTTGGTATATTATCAATGATTCCAGCTTATGCAGAGGGTTTTGGTAGAATTAAGGTGGATATAGCAGCTGTTTATTTTATTGGAAAAAGAAAATATCCGCGAGAAGAAGTTTATTATAATATCAATTTTATAGCTCTTATTAGTTCATTTATTATAACAGGTCTTATTATTTTAAATTTCAATTTTTTTTATGAATGGCTATTTAAAAATGAAGAAATAGATTATCGTTCTTACATGTATGGTATTCTTGTTCAAATACCTATTCATTTTTTATATATGAACCTTTCATACTTTCACATCGCAAATGAAAGTATAAAAATCTATAATAGAATGGTTGTTATTAATGCTTTGCTTAATTCAATTATTGCATTATTACTATTGTTTTTCACTACTTTGGGTTTATGGTCTGTAATTTTTTCTTCCGTAATTAGCCTTTCCGTATCATTTACATATGGTTTTATTTTTATTGATCGTAGTCTTTGGAGAAAAATTACTTTTAACTTAAAAGTCATGTTGGATTTGCTTAAATATGGAATGAATATGTATGTGGGAGGAATTTTGGGTCAATTTCAACAATCTGGAACTCAGCTTTTGTCGGTAGCCTTTCTTGTTCCTGCTCAAATCGCATTTTTAAACCAGGGACAAGGTGTTGGTAAATTATTGAATAAATTTGTAGATCCACTGAATACAATACTTTTCCCACGAATAAGTAACTTGGATGAAGATGATGCTTTAATCTTATCTTGCAAAGCTTTTCGTATTTCGTTGATTTTACTTTGTTTTGGAGGTCTCGTGTTATTTGTTTTGGGCGGACCTTTAATAGGAGTTTTATATGGTGATAATTTTCTTCCTACAGTAGAAGTTATTAATTTTCTTTTACCAGGATTAATTGTAGCAGGTTCAAGCAGCACTCTTACTAACTTTTTCACAGGAACAGGTCGAGCTTCCTTAATTCCAAAGATTCAATTTTTTCCATTAATTATTCAACTTTGCCTAACATGGAATTTAACTCAACTTTGGGGGTTAAGGGGCGCAACTATCTCAATAATGATATCCTCCCTAATTTATGGTATCATGTTGATTTATTTATTTTTAAGCACAACTAACACACCAATTATTAACCTTTTACCAAGAATTTCCGATTTAAAATATATCTATTCTTTTAGTAAAGTAACTTTCTATTCACTTTTAAACAGGGTTCAAGTTACTCCATAATCTTTATAAATCAATACATGAAAAATAATAGTCTTGTTATTTTGTCTATACCCTTTCAAAGACTAATAAGGTCACATATGTCAACTATTGTATTGGATTTGCTTTCTGCAAATGCAGATGTATTGGTTGTTACGCCATTTGCAGATAAAGAAGGGTTTTTGAATCGATATGGTCGGTCAAATATTAAGATGTTATTGCCACCATCTGAAGATAACCTTTCATGGATTCTTCGAAAATTTTTATTTATATCCTCTATATTACGTGTTCAAGGATATTGGTTTCGCTGGAAAAAAGTAATACCATACTATTGGGCAAATCGTCATATACAATTTGTTGAAAATGAAAAAAAGAAAAAATTTAGTTTCGTATATGAGAGGCTAATTGACGTACTTGCGTTTTTTGGCTTTTCCTCGAGGACGTGGCGTAGTTTTGATTTTTTTCACGGACAGTATACTTATTGTTTTCCCGAACTTTTTTTTGTTACTTCTAATTATCAAAAGGTGGTTTTTATTCAGGCAGCTTCATGGGGATACCAGGATGCTGTTTTAGGATATTGGGCTAGGACAAAGAAATGGCGAAGTATTCTTTTACCGTATACTACCGATCAGCTTATGTGTAATGGCTGGCTTTACAGTAATTTTGATAAAGTTTGTGTACAAGGAGTTTGTGAAAATTTATGGGCAAATAGTTTACATTTTATACCCAAAGCTAATATAATAAAGCTTGGTTCAGTTTATTTTCGTGTTTTAAGAAATTATTCGATTTTTTCATCGAAAATTTTAAAATTCAAAGAAAAAGAAAAAATTGTTATTTTTTATGCTGGCGTAGATTCAGTTTATTTTCCAATCGAAGATGAAATTCAAACAGTTATGAAATTGGAATCAATGCTTTCTCAAAGAATAAAAAAAGATTTATCGATTATTTATCGACCAGTTTTAATAAACACAGAAAATTTAAGATATTTTGATGAAATAAAATCTTCAAATAACATAACTTTACAACAAATATCTTCTACATCAATTGGATTAAAGGATTTTGTTGATGAAAATGTCGAGCAAAAAATCAATGAACTTATTTATTCTTTGAACCAAGCTGACATTCTTATAATGTCAACTTTTACTTCCATGGCTCTGGAAGCAGCAGCTGCGGGTTTACCTGTTATTTCTTATTTTCCTCTAGACCATAATATTCTTAAAATTAGAAAATCCAATTTACTATTTGTAAATGAATTGTATAATGGCTTAAATAGTGTGCCTAAAGCTCAATCATTAGATGAACTTTTCTCATTAGTTTCAAGAATTACTGAGGATGAGGATTTTGCATATAATATTGTAAACTCTATTGTTTCTGATTGGGATTATTGCAATGCTGATTTTGAAGAAACTTTCTCGAGTATTTTATTCTCTTAATACTAAAATAAGTTTTTAATTTTAGATTAGTATTTTATTTCGAATGTTATTTAAATAATTCAAATCCTTTTTTATTGCATATGGAAATAAATTTTCTTGGACATAGGTTAAAAATACAGCGTCCAATTATACACATTAAAAGTACTAATGAGATATCTTTATTTTTACCGTGTATTTCTGAAATTGGTGATATAGTACTTCCTCCTGGATATAATATTAAATCCTATGAGCCTAATGATGATAATAATATTTTGCTTTTGTTAAAGCAGGGTGAATTTGAATTTTCGGAAAGATTATTTAAAGAGGCGCTTAAATTGTGTGTTCCTGAAGGAGTCCATCTAATAATTCATGAGCAAACGAATGAAATTTGTTCAATGATGATGTCAAGGCATATTTCATCGGATGAATTTAATTTTGGTGGTCGTATTGATTGGTTAACAACAGCCTTAAACCATCGTGGTTTAGGTTTGGGCGAAATTGCTGCTAAACTTGCAACAAAGCATCTTATTAGTTTGGGATATAAAAATATTTGGGTTACTACTCAATTATTTCGTAAGAATGCCTTAAAAATATTCTTAAAAATAGGTTTTAGACCTAAAAGAGAATCACTTAAAGAAGAGGATTGGAATCATATTCAAAAACTAATTTCAATCATAACTTAATGTTTAATTTATAATTAATTATATTAAATACTTTTCCCAATGGAATGTTTGTCCATCCAGTATATTTTTCTATTTCATTGGAACTGTTAATTGATTTTTGTATTTTGATTTATTAAATATTATTTGCAGGAAGCAATTTTTTGTTTGTTACGTTAATACTTTTTTTTTCGGCAAACTATAAAATACGACCTTCTTGATGTTTTCGAATTTCTTTAATGTTTCTTAGAATATTGTAATATATGTATATAGATAAAATTTCATTATACTACATTGAGTAAGAAAATTATATTCTATGCTTCTTGCCCCTATTATTAGAGTCTTGATAAACATAAATTTCCCATAAATTAGGGTTGGTTGGCAATTTATTTACATGATTGAGGGATTTTATTGCGGGAAATTTTGATAAGTACAATGGCTAATAGGCTTAACTCCGGATTATAGGAGGTTAATTATTTAGAGACACATGATTTTGCGATTGACTGCTTTATAAATTGAGGGGGCTTCTTTTTTCTTTCCTGTAGGCATGTGGGGTGGAAGAAAAAAATCTAAAAAAACTAAATCTAATTTTTGACTTAATATATATTCTAGAAATTTCAGAATAAAAATAAAAGATTATATGATAAATATTTCACGTCCTCAAATAGAAAAAGAAGAGTTACGTCTCGTTTCTGAAGCAGTTTCAAGTGGCTGGATCTCATCTCAGGGAGTTTTTTTAGCGGAATTGGAAATAAAGTTCGCGAAGTTTTGTAATGCAAAGCATTGTATTTTAACTTCAAACGGAACTGTTGCTATTCATCTTGCGCTTGTGGTATTAAACATCGGTCCCGGTGATGAAGTTCTCGTACCCGATCTTACTTTTGTTGCTACCGCAAATGCAGTAAAGACTGCAGGAGCTACACCTATAATGGTAGATGTATGTAAAGATACATGGTGCATCGATCCGGAGGATATAAAGCGAAAAATTACTGCTAAGACAAAAGCTATCATACCAGTCCATATCTATGGCTTCCCTGCGGATATGGATAATATTAATAAAATAGCCGACCAACATTCTTTGTATGTAATTGAGGATGCTGCTGAAGCTCATGGGGCTGAATATCACGGCAAACGTGTTGGTGGCCTCGGAACTATGGCAACTTTCAGTTTTTTTGCGAACAAAATTATTACCACGGGCGAGGGAGGGGCAATAACCACCAATTCCGATGAACTTGCTGAAAAGGCAAGATTTTTAAGAGATCATGCGATGAGCAAGACTAAAAGGTATTGGCATACTGAAGTCGGATATAATTATCGGATGACAAACATGCAAGCGGCGCTAGGAGTGGCTCAAATGAACCGGGCTGAGGAATTAATATCTGAACGGGACTGGATTCTAAATAAATATAGAAGCTATTTAGAACCACACGGCATTTCTATGAATCCTCAAAAAGCTGGGGTTAGACCGGTAAACTGGATCACTTGTGTGCTGCTGGAAAATATTTCGCGAGAGCAACGCGATATGATATTGGAGAAATTAAAGGATCGCGGGATAGAGACCAGGCCATTTTTTTACCCCTTGTCATTATTTCAAATGTATAAAAGTGATACGTGTGCTGTAGCAGATGATTTATCAGCAAGAGGCTTAAATCTACCAACATATAATGGTATTACAGAGGTTGAAATAAAAATAGTTTGTGACGCTTTATTGGAGGTTCTTGCCTCTGATAATCAATAGTGATTAGTTAATAGAACACTTTAATAATTTTAAATTTATGTCAAAAAATTCTTTACGTCTTCTGCTAGTAGGTACATACCCTCCTCCGTTTGGAGGAATTGCAACACATTTTGTGTCTTTAGTTCCAGGTTTAAAATCCTTGGGGGCTGAAAATATTGCTATTATTTCGTTTAAGGATAAGGAAAGTATTATTGAAGAGAAAGATTTTATATTGTATAATTATAACGTGAAAAAGCAATCATGGCGTTTGCTAAGCCCCCTTAGTTGGCCTCTTTTTCTTTTAACAATTTTTTCATTAGGGAAGCACGACGTTGGTTTTAGAAAAATTATCATCGAGTCAATAAAAGCGATACTGGTCAATAAAGTTGCAAAAAAACACTCCAGTAATGTAGCTAGTTTTTACCAAAGCAATCTTCACTTCGAAATTATTCCACTCTCAAAATTTTGGAAGAAAAGAAGAGCAATTGTATTAACTGTATTTGGAGAATATTACGAGAATACAGAACTACTTAAAAAATTTAATAAATTATTTTGTGAGATATTAGAAATCCCCTCCTATGTGACTTCATCAAGCCGGCACTGCGCTAGCAGCTTCAAAATTATAAATGTACAAAGAGAGATTGAGCCTGTTTATTATGGGGTAAATCTATCAGACGTTATATCCTCAGAACTTCGCCATTCGTTTCGAGAATCACAAAATATAGGAGAAGCAGATACCCTAATTTTGTTTATGGGAAGATTTTCTGTTGAAATGGGTTTCGATTCAGTTCTTGGTTCAGTTCCGGCTTTATTGCAAAATAATAAAACAATAAAATTTCTTTTCGCAGGTCAACGGGCAGAGCTTTCAGACCAAGCAGAAGAATTAGCTAGGCAGTATCCAAAGAACGTATTCATAATCCACAACGTACCGTTTAATAAACAAAGTGAGATTTTTAGTGCATCTGACCTCTTGCTGGCGCCAACATTCAATCAAAGAGCATGTATGGGTATGGCTATTAAGGAAGCAATGGCTGCAGGTTTGGCGGTAATTGGGTCAAATGGAGGCGGAATTTCAGAAGCGATAGTTGATGATGAAACGGGTTTCTTAATTGATCTAGATAATAATGGTATGATCGATAAAAGGTCTTTTCTTGAAAAAATCAAGTTTTTAGTTGATAATCCTATAGTCAGAAAAAATTTTGGAGATCGTGGACGTTTGAGGGCTGAAAATATTTTTTCAGTGGAGAAGACAAACGCTAAGATGATGGAGATTTTTCTTAAAGTGAAACCCAAAAACTAAAAGTGCTAAGGCGATTTATCTCTCTTTATTATGGCTCAATTGATTCGCGTAAGATCTTATTAGCGATATTATCATTGCCTAAAGCATTTTTTATTGGCGCAATTGAATTGAGAAATCAATTGCACAAACAAGTCAAAGTTTCTTTTCCTAATTCAGAGGTTTTTTCATTTGGAAGTGCAAGAAGCTCGATTACTTTTTGTCTTCAGTCGTATGGAATAGGATCAGGCGATGAAGTCTTGGTATCTGCTTACACATGTCTAGCTGTTCCAATTGGTATAATTGCTGCTGGAGCCACGCCTGTATACGTAGATATAGACAAAGAAACATTGAATATTGATTCGCAATTGCTAAAAAAGTCGATCGGAGAAAATGTGCGTGCTATAATTTTGCAGCATACTCTGGGGAAACCTGCTGATTTTACAGATATTCTTTCTATTGCGAAGGAAAAAGATATTTTAGTTATTGAAGATTGTGCATTGTCAATAGGATCTTCAATTAATGGGAAGATGCTTGGATCTATTGGTGACGCTGCGATTATTTCAATGGAATTGTCTAAAGCGTTCACATGTGGATGGGGAGGAATATTATTAATTAATAATGAAGAATTAAAACAATGTTGTATAAAATCATATGTAAAAGTACTTGATTACACTTATGCTAAATCCTCCAAAGATTTATTTCAAACACTAGTTTCAGCATTCTGTCACAATAGCAGTGTTTACAGCTGGCTTGGAAAGTATATTATTTATTTTGGATTCAAATTTAAAATTTTCCGTAGGTCAACACCGGCAGAAGAGTATATTGGAGTTACTTCTGCTGACTTTTTACGAAAAATTGGTCATTTTCAAGCTGGTTTGGCACTTATTCAATGGAAATATTTCCGGGAAGAGATTTTGAAGGCTGCAAATATTGGAGAGAAAATAAGATTATTTCTTTCTGAATATGGCTTTACTACACCCGGCTCTCCTAACGAGGGCGAAATGTCTACTTCTCCCAGGGTTAGTTTTTTGGTAAATAATCGTGCTGAAGCATCAGATTATTTTTTTCAAAGAGGAATTGAACTTGGAGAATGGTTTGATGGTCCTCTTTCTCCTGAGCCGAGTACCCCCAATTTCAATTACAATAAGAGTTTTTACAAAAATGCTGAAATTATAGCAAAACATATTGTAAATTTACCCTGTCATCTAGGGATAACTATAAGTGATTTGGATCATATCAAGACTGTTCTAGGGGATTTCGTTCGAGATCACCCTGAAAATATTGTGGATCGTAACAATTGGTAATTACCTAATAATTTATTTTTATGACAAACTATAAAGAATTGTATTCTGAAAATGAAATTCAGGATAGACTACTGGCTTTAAGTGAGCAAATTAACACTGACTATGAGGGCAAATCACTCGACCTTGTCTATGTAACCAATGGAGCTTCGGTTTTTTTCGCCGATTTACTGAGACTAATCAAAGTGTCTGTCAAACCTCATCCTATTTGTTATTCTAATTACGAAACAGCTAACAGCAGTGGAGAGGTCCGTCTCACATTGGACGTGACTACACCTTTGAATGGGAGAGATGTTCTACTTTTAGACGGGGTAATAATTAGTGGAAAAACTCCTTTTTACATCTATAGTATGCTTTCTTTGCGTCAACCATCAAGTATTGAGGTCTGTGCGCTTGGGATAAAACCTGCGCTTTTAAACGTTCCTCTTCCTGTTAAATATGCATGTTTTGAGTTTCAGAATGAAATTGTAGTAGGTTATGGTATCGGTGATGGTTCTGAAAAAGCATTCCGGTCATTAAAATCAAGGTAAATTTCAAAAAACATAGAATGTGCGGAATTGTTGGGGTTTTTTCCTTTCGTAAAGATGGAATTAAAATTACTGAGGAATATGTTTCTGTCCTGAGGGATACAATGAAACATAGGGGGCCAGATGGCGAGGGTGTTTGGGTTTCGGAATCTGGGAATGTAGGGCTTGGTCATCGGAGATTGTCGATTATTGACCTATCAAGGGCCGCAGACCAGCCTATGTCGAATGAATCAAGCGAAATTCAGATAGTATTTAACGGCGAAATTTATAATCACAAAGAAGTTCGTAAAGAATTGGAGTTGTTAAAAAAGTATAAATGGAAAACTGACCACTCCGATACTGAAGTCATTATACATGCCTATGAAGAATGGGGCATCGAGTGTATTCATAAATTTCGTGGGATGTTTGCCTTTGCTTTATGGGATGCAAGCATTAGGAAGTTGTGGCTAGTACGAGATCGGATTGGTATAAAGCCATTATATTATAGTAAGCATAATGACAAACTAGTTTTTGCATCCGAAATTAAGGCACTTCTAAAAGACCCTCAACAACCCAAAGAAGTAAACGAAGAAGCAGTATTTCACTACTTATCCTTTCTTACAGTTCCAGCGCCAGCTACCTTGTTTAAAGGTATTTTCAAAATGCCGCCTGCAACCTGGATGTGTATAGATGAGCAAGGAAATATAGAGGAAAAAAAATATTGGGATTGTCTTGATAACCATCAAATCTCAACCCAAACTGAAGACGAGATTGCACAAAATATTCTTAAGGAGTTGAAGGCTGCAGTAAGCCTTCGAAGGGTAAGTGATGTACCGGTAGGGGTATTTTTATCTGGGGGAATTGATTCAAGTACCAATGCTGCTCTGTTTTCCGATGGAGATGGTCAGAAGGTAAATACGTTCACCATTGGATATGACGGGAGATATGAGAGTGCTCTTAACGAAACTGAATACGCCAAGAGTGTGGCTAAATTGGTTGGGGCAACATATCATGAGAAATTATTGAAAGAAGAAGATCTATTGAATTTTCTACCTTTAATGGTTCATCTTCAAGACGAACCGATTGCGGATCCAGTTTGTTTTCCTGTCTATTATGTTTCAAAACTCGCCAGGGAAAACGGAGTGATTGTATGTCAAGTTGGAGAAGGTGCTGACGAATTATTTATAGGATATGATAGCTGGTTAAAAAGATATAAAGCGCAGCTCCTTGACAACAAACCGGTACCTAGAATATTTAAAAAGGCAATTTTGAAATTGCTCGACTTTAGTAAATATCAGAATTCTTTTCAATACGAATATATTCGTCGGGGAAGCGAGGGTCAACCTGTATTTTGGAGCGGCGCCGAGGTTTTTACCCAAAAGGAAAAGCAAAAATTATTATCTCCAAGGCTTAAAAAGAAATTTTCTAAGTTGTCGTCCTGGGATGTTCTGAAGCCAATTAGAGATCGATTTCTTAAAATGCATTCAAAACCCAATGACTTGGATTGGATGACATATGTTGATTTAAACTTTCGTATACCGGAGCTACTATTAATGAGGGTCGATAAGATGAGTATGGGGACCTCGCTAGAAGCAAGGGTTCCTTTCCTTGATCATAAGTTGGTTGAATATGCAATGACTATTCCTTCAAATCTGAAGATTAAAGATGATATACTTAAAAATCTTTTAAAGAAGGCAGTCAGAGGAGTAATTCCTGATGAGGTTATTGACAGGGAAAAGCAGGGATTTGGTGTGCCAGTTGAAGAATGGTTATTGGGGAAACTTGGTGTGACCGTTCATGATGAAATAAAATATTTCTGTAAGCATTCAGATATACTATCGTTTGAATATGTAAACACTGTATTGGCAAGTAAACATAGTTATAAAGTATGGCCGATCTTTAATCTGGCCTTGTGGTGGAAAAGCAATTTTGACGAAGTAAAGAAAGATGAGTAAACAAGTTTTAATAAGCAGAGGCTCCAGTTTTGTAGCTGACGTTCCTGCGCCAGTTATAGATTCAAAGGAGATTTTGGTCGCAGTTCAAGTATCTTGTCTCTCTATTGGGACGGAAATGAGCGGTGTGAGATCTACATCTGTTCCAATGTGGAAAAGGGCCTTGAATCAACCTGAGAAGGTGGTAACAACCTTAAATATTGCTGCCAGTCAGGGCTTAAAGCAGGCATGGAAACTTGTTAATGACAAGAAAAACGAAGCCTACCCAACAGGCTATTCAGCTGCTGGAATTGTCTTGGAAGTTGGCAGCGAAGTTGATGATATATTTGTCGGAGACCGTGTAGCCTGCGCAGGTGCACCGCACGCAGAATTGATTAAGGTAACCCGGAACCTTTGTGTTGTGCTGCCAGAGGAAGTGGATTGGGAAAGTGCCTCAACAGTTACATTAGGTGCCATAGCAATGCAGGGTGTGAGAAGAGCACAACCTACACTCGGTGAGT
>CAYYUS010000033.1:0-11773 GCA_964474925.1 uncultured Akkermansia sp.
AACGTACTTGGACCCAAGAATGTTGCCTGGCTCTCGATCGACACTAAAGTTACACACCTCGCACTTGTCCTTCCTCACGGGCATGCTAAATATACCCTTTGAATTTTCGAATACGTGGCCTTGACCACAATGCGGACATTTTTCTGCAAGAATAGAGGCTATTAAGCGTTTCTTTCTTGGTGCAGCTACTTTCGTGTTTTCCATATACCAAAGGTAGTTACAAGCTTTTGGAATTCATGTTCATTATCTACCCCTTAAATAGCACAATAAGGACATTTTTATTACCTTTGTACATGCCTAAAACACTCCCGATATATAAGATCCTCGATTTTCATCAGAAAGATCCCGGGAATCATTTTTATGCGAATGATCTTCATATACATCTAAAGGAACATCAATTCACGAACCATCCGCACAAACATGATTTTTATTTAACCGTGCTTTTTACAAAAGGAAGCGGTACACATGAAGTGGATTTTATAAAGTATAAAATTAAACCCGGAGCACTGTTTACGTTAAAGCCGGGCCAAATGCACAATTGGAATTTATCGGCCAACACAAGAGGTTACGTATTCTTTCATTCAAAAAACTTTTACGAAGAACGCTACACAAACGAAAAATTAAATAACTACCCCTTTTTTGCATCTTTTGATAGTACTGCCCTTATTCAATTGGATACTTCTGTTAGCAAACACATTGAAACGTTAATGTGTGAAATTGTTAAGGAGTATAAAAGAATAAAACTGCGATCCGATCAAAAGATCCACTCCCTTGTAAATATCATTTATATTGAATTAATGCGATCATTTGCGCCAACGCAAAGGATCCAAAATCAAACCTACCTAATGCAAGTGCAAAAATTTGAAGATCTGATAGAAAAAAATTACAGAGATCTTAAATTGCCAAAAGACTACGCGGAAAAATTATTCATCACTGAAAAGCATTTGAATAGGATAACCAGATCCTTACTAAACAAAACAAGCACACAATTAATTGGCGAGCGCATTATTTTGGAAGCCAAACGTTCATTATTTAGTTCAAAATTAAACATTACCGAGATCTCGGATGAGTTAGGATTTAATGCCCCCTCTTACTTCATTCGTTTCTTTAAAAAACATGTAGGCGAAACACCATTGGCGTTTAGCAAAAGATATCATTAAGTGTTTTAAATAATAATACATTTACAAAAAATCAACTCTATGAAACCTCCAAAAAAATGGAAAATGGCAGTCATGATCTGGCTTGCTATTTATCCTTTGATCACAACCGTATTTGCCGTATTTGGCAACTATTTAATGCAGATAAATCCTTTACCCCTTCGCACTTTTGCAATTACAATTGTTTTAGTGCCTATTATGGTGTTTATTTTAATACCAATATTGCAGAAAATATTGGGTAATTGGCTGAAGAATTGAAAAATCAAAAACCCACCTACTTCGTAGATGGGTTTTGTTGGTAGCGGGAGGGTGATTAACTTCGTTCATCACAAAAAAAAGGGCTGGAACTCAACAAAACCGTTTTGCTTCGCAAACCATGTTTTTTTATTTATCGTCACAAATTCAAGCAGAGCTTGATTCGTGACTCCAAATAAAAAAACCGTCAGCTATTGCTGACGGTTTTGTTGGTAGAAGCAGATATTCATACTTCTAACAATTCTGACCTCTTTATTAGTGACTTTTCAAATTTGGGTGGTATAAATGTACAGATTTCAAATGATTTTTGGAAGGATCTAAATTTAATAGACTACTTAAGGGAATTTTAGTAGAAAAAGTAATATTAAACGTGAGTACTTAGTCTACCAGAAAGTAGTATAAACCGTTGTAAACTCTATGTTTACGGCGGTTTTTTTAGTTTTAGTTGCTGTTTTCATAAACAGCAATATTATGGCTGCCAAAGGAAAGTTGATTGCACTATATGAACCCTGTTTAAGTTGGGTCTCCGCTTTTTCTGGATGATTTTCTATGGTGGAACGCAACCAAATTCAGAGTTCACGAATGCAAAATTATAAAAAGTAGATGCGGGTTAAACGGACATTAATCATTTGAGGTGAGCTTGTTATTTTAAGTTACAGGGTTACGTTTAAGAAACCAAAGTACGATGTCGCAACTTTTTACACACCTACCAGAAAGTGGATTGTGTAATCCTTTTAGTAGTTCCCGGAAAATCTATAGCGGCTTATGCAGTTATGGTTTTTCTGGTAGGTATGCGAAAGTTGCATAGGACAGCTATCTCACAAGCCAACGCACTTTTTCGGCTGACACAGCCGTAGTACCGCTATCCCACGTTTAACTCAATTTGCTTTTGCAAAAGGCAGGCAAAAGCAAGATCAGTTAAACCTTCCACCGCACAGACAATATGGTGCGGCAAAGCCACGATTAGTGGGCGTGCGCTCCGCGCCATAAAGCCCGGCCTCCGACAGTTAGGCATGTAAGATTTGATGTAAGAATAGGTATTTATACGTATGGTTTATCTCGATAATTTTGCTTTATTTTATAGTCCCAATGATTAAAGACAAAGAAACCTTCCTTGACGCACTAGCTAATTTTCCTCAGCTTTCTGGGAATGCGATTGCATTTATATTCGCTTCCCATCCGGATATTAATATTTCTTCAAGAGAAAAATACTTTGATAATATTGTAAATTATTATAGGGAGTTTAAAAAGAACCCGAATAGCCAAATAATTAAAATAAGCGAAGCCGAAGGCATTCAGTCAGACATTGCAAGTTGGATAAATAGAGATTTAAGAATCAAATCTGTTAGATTAAAGTCGGTTAAAAGTTTTCCGGATTCCGAGATTCCTTACGGGATTAATTTTACTAATACATCAGGATCACCTCAAAGCATGATTATTTTAGGAGGCAATGGTTCGGGTAAATCCTCAGTTTATAATGCAATGGAATTTTCCTATTGCCAGTCTATTGGTGAAGCACTACTTCGAGCCTACAAGCCAGATTTTGATAGTGATTTAATGTTTAAAGATTTTCTACGTCATTTTGATAATTCTCCTAACAGCGTTTATTGCAAAATAGAAACCGTTAGTAGTTCTTTCGATATACAAGAAGACAACATTCCATCTTCAATTAGAAACAAAATAAATCCCGATACACATTTTATAAGCGACTATGACATTTATACTAAAGGGCAACTTGACTACCAAAAAAATAGCGAAAGATCCTTTCATAATACAATCGCAGAAAGCCTTGGGTTAACAGAACTTTTAGAATTTGAAAAAAATCTAAAGGCTTTCACTTTATATAGACGTCAAACAGAGAGCAGAAATGTTTCAGCACTAAAGAAAAGTAATGACAACCTTCAAAAACTAATTGACACCAATACTACAGCTATAACAGAAAGAAAAGTTCGTCTTGAAGTATTAAAAGAAACGCAGAAGGAAAATCCAGATGAAAAGAACATTAAGGAGATTCAAGAAAAAGTCAACACATTAAAAAACAACAGCATTTTATTCAATTTTGACACTAGTCAATTTGCAACAAACGTAAATCAATTTCTAAAAGCATATAATATCTTTATTTCGAAAGAAGTAAAAAACGGCGGTTTAAATGAGGTGCAATTTTTGACTTTAGGGTTGGAACTTTTGAAGGATCATGACGATTGCCCATTTTGTAATAGTTCAAATGTCCAAAAAGATGAGATTCGAAATAATGCTAACTCTCGCCTCAAAGAAATTAAAGAACTTAGTGAATCATCGCAAGAATTAAACAAAGCTCTTAATGCAATTATAGATGATTTCAAAAGGCTAAAGAATCAATTAGACTTAACTAAAGGAAAAGTAACGGCAGAACTTTCGTCGATTCAAGAAAAGGTTGAGTTAAACGAACTTAATGAAAGCGAAAACAAATTCCTAAATTATATTTCAGAATTAACCAGCCATGATTTCATTATTGAAGCCTTTAGAATAGAAGATAATCCTAATTACTTAAAAGATAAATATCGTTTCGTCTATTCCATTTTAACAAGCTATGAAGAGTTTTTAGACAAAAAAATCGGCGCATACATTTCAAATATATCTGCCTTTCCGATGAAAAGATCAGAGCTGATACGTAAAATCGAACTCAGTTTGTCCGAAAAGATTTCTCCTAAGTCAGTTACTGAACAAATAATTGAACTAAACAAAGAAATTACAGATTTAGAAGCTCAAATAGTAAATGCACAAAAAAACATAGCTACTGATATAAAAAGAATAAATGATCTTGTCGAAACCCAAGTTCTATTTGATGAAGTAAAGGAAGAGACTATTAACTATCTGAAAATTGTTCATGCAACATTAAACAAAGAAGTTGAAAAGGCATTTGGCCCAGTTAAACTTGTTGTTGAGGAAATATTAGAATCATACTTTAAATCTGATAAGCGGAATGTAGGAATACGTATTTCAAAACAGCCTGAAGATATTGATGAAGAAACCGGAGAAGTTCTTAGTGAAATAATAACAGCAAGTATTGTTCATTATAATAATGAATTTCCCCCACAACCAGTTAGCAAGTATCTCAATACCTTTCATTACCGCCTCTTTTCAACAATGGTTAGTGTAAGTATTGCCATCGCATCAAGAATTAATACTAAGGTAAATCTACCCCTAATATTAGACGATATATTTTACGCTAGCGACTTTGAAAATAGGGCTACCATTGAACATTTCTTAAAGGAGATATTCAAAGCTTTTAAGGTATACACTCCCGATATGCCATTGCAACTCATCATGTTCACTCATGATCAATTAATTTTTGAGAGTGCGATTAAAGCCTTGTTTGAAATGGAAGGTGTTTCTCATAATGACGTTGCCTTTGCCAAACTTTTTCAACATAGTGAAAGTAAGCAAATGAATGGATACAAGAATTTAATTTATCGATTCCCAGAGTACTTTCCGGAAAAGTTAACAAAAAGAATAGCAACTAATAAAGCTTAATTATGAAAGAATTTTTTAAAATATTAATTAAGTGCTTAATTGTTGTTATTTTCTTAATCCCGATTGTGCTGTTTATATGGAAATACGAAATAGGAAAAGTAGAACTAGATCACAAAAAAGAGGTTTCTGATTTAATAAAATCCACGATAAAAATTCAAAATGAAAAAGGTCTTTTGTTACCTAAGTTCGTTTTTATTAATCTGTCTGAAAAAGAAAAAAATAAGATTAGTGATACAATTGCGAATCAAATTTCAGACTTTTTAATTTCTAAATACCTTCGTGATACCACACATAAGCCATCCAAAACTAATCCTTACTTTATTTTACCCTCTAAGCCCGACAAAGAGGGTCGGTATACTCTAACCGAAGAGCAACTTGTAGAATTAAAAGGCCATATAGATTTTCTTACGAAACAAGTGGATGCCGAAGTTGAACGGACCAAGGAAGAAGTCGGTCGCGATATTGATAGGTTAAATACTTGGGTATCGATTTGGATTGGCGTAATAGGGTTCTTAGGTATTTTTATTCCTATTGTAATAAATCTTGACGTTTTAAAAAGCGTTTCTGACGCCAGTAAAACCGCAGGAGATGCTCAGTCAAAGGCTGATGAGGCTCAACAAAAATCGGCAACAGCGTTACAGAAAATCAATGATAAGGAAGAAGCAATTAGTAAAATTGATGGGATTGAAACCAAAATTTCAGCGACTGAAACGAAATTAGGTGAATTGGAAACTAAGTCTGGTCAAGCTGAGGAAAAAGCAAATACCGCACATCAAAAGGCTGAAGAGGCAATTAAAGAATCAATACAAACAAAATATGCTCTATCAGTTGTGTTTGCAATAAACAATTTGCACAATCTTGATCCTGAAACCTTGATTCAAATCCCAGGTAACGCGAACAAACTTAAAATGCTTGTTAATACGCTTGAGCAATTACTAGCAGAATTAAATAGCAACGCTGATTTCTTCGAAAATAAATTAATAATGAATTGTTTTAAGCAACTATTTTTAAGAACACAAAACATATCTTATTATAAATTTGTTAATCAGGAACAAACACAAGCTCTTAATGAGTTCTCCGAACTTGTAGCTAATTCGCTCGAGAATTACGATAAAAGTAAATTCGATGCAATCGTGGTTGGGTTGACAGCTCTAATCAAAAAATTAAAAGGAGAATGATTCCACTTAAATTTATTTAAAATTAAACATGAAAAAAGAAATTTATTTAACCTTGCTAGTCGCTGGTGCAATGATATTTCATTCTTGCGGAGACTCAAACACCAATAATGAAGTATCAGCAAATACAACAACGACTAATAATACAACGTTGGAAGGTGATACTTCTAAAAAGAAAAGTGATATTGAACAAATCGCTGATGCAACAAAGCAGGGTGTAGAATTAATAAAAGACGGCCTTGCAGAAAAACGGAAAGCAGATAGTATCAGAAATGCTAACGAGCCTCGTATTTGGGTTTATCAAATTGGTGAATCCTATAACGACGATGAACGTGTGGCAAAGGAATACGACAAATATAAAGGCAATGAACCTGATTTGTTTATTTTCAAAAAGAAGAGAAAGGAATTTTATTTATTAAAAGGTATTGGGGCAGGTTTTAAAATAGACTTGAAAGAATCTATAAGCGAATTAGAAAAGCGTTTTTCAGCAAGAGTATCTCATTGTGATTTATCAATGATGTGTCGCAAAATGCCAATAAATACAAAATCAATCAAGTATAAAGTTGATGGTGAAAAGAAAGAAGCTGAATGTAAAACTTGCGAATAAAATGTATTAAAACTAATCAATGCTAGACTTTAAGGAAATAATAAGTCCCGAAGATTGGGAATTATTTGCAAGGGATTTTTTGCAAGAACTTGGCTTCTTTATTGAGTCAAGCCCTGATCGGGGCCCAGACGGAGGAAAGGATCTACTAATTAGTGAAACTTTAAAAGGACGTGTTGGACAATACAAATTTAATTGGTTAGTTAGTTGTAAGCACAATGCAGTAAGCAATAATTCAGTTAACGAAGCCGAGGAACAAAATATTCTTGAAAGAGTTGCCGGATTCAATGCTGATGGGTTTATAGGGTTTTATTCAACTGTACCCTCTTCGGCAATCTTTTTAGTAATTCAAGGAAACTCAATGGCTTCATACGCAACCGTTGGTTTTCCATCAATAGTGAAAAAGTTTCCCGCGGTTCTTTAAGAGGGTTCGAGTTGACCATCACCTCAATTGAACTGAAGCGTAAATACAGTTCCCTCCCCTTCCTTTGATTGAACCTGAATATAACCTTTGTGTAGTATCATTACTTGTTTGCAAAGACTTAAACCCACACCGCTTCCTGTTTTTTTCGTACTAAAGAAGGGGATAAATATCTTATCCAATATCTCATCTTTGACACCTACTCCGTTGTCACTGATTTTTATTGTGATCTTTCCATTTATCGCAGCCTCAACAGCAATCATGATCTTAGGATCATTTCTTTCCTTAACCGCATCAATTGAGTTAAGCAGCAAATTGATTAGCACCTGCTCTATCAAACCGGAATCTATTTCCAAGTTCAAAAAAGGATCACGTAGAATAACTTCCAAATGTATATTCTTTTTTTCAAATGTTGGCTGCATTAACTGCTGAACGTGTTCAAGCAACTCTATTAATAACACTTTCGACACATTCACTTTTGTTATTTTACTTAAACTCCTGTATGTTTCGGTAAACTTCAATAATCCTTCGCTTCTTTTCTTTATGGTGTTTATTCCCATCTCTATATCCGTGAGGGCTTCTTTAGAATTTGATGGATGAGAAACCGATTCCTGTATCCGGTCCTTTAATGTTTCGGCTAGCGAAGAAATTGGCGCCACCGAATTCATGATCTCATGCGTCATTACACTCAACAGCTTTTGCCACGCCTGTGATTCGGTCTCATTAAGCGCTTCATTTATGTTTTGAAAGGCAATGAGTCGAAACATCTTACTGTCATGGGGAAATGTGGTAGCAGTAAGCAATATTTTGACACTATTTTTATCTTATGTAAGTGTAGTTACTCTATTTTCGCCTGCCGAAAGATCAAGGATGTCTTTATATAAACTAGCATTTCGCTTTTCGAGTGAATGGATCGTCTTCAAATATGGGATCTGTAATAAATTCTTAAGGGCCTCATTCATCCAGAAAATTTCACCACTTTCCATTTCATATGAAAGTATTCCTGTGTCAACAATTTCCAATATTGTTTTTAAATAAAGATACTGCGTTTCCTTCTCCTTACTGATCACTTTAAATGTACTGTTGATCTCATTAAATCCAGAACGAAAGGGTTGAAGTTCGGCAGGAGCTTTTTTCACATCAAAATATCGTGAAAAATCGCGATAATGAATCGATTCAACAAACTGCTCAATTTCGCTTTGCGCTTTCTTGTTGAAATTATAATAATCAATAAATTGATAAATAATGATTGGTATCAATAAGAGGTCTAGCCAATACCATTGTTTTAAAATTGAGAGGGCCGCAACAAACATGGTTGAAAAAACAAGGATTACCCTAAAAAAAATATTTAACCCAAAACGCTTAGATCTCATACTTGCTTAATCTCCTATAAAGCGCTGTTCGTGTTATACCCAGTTCTTTAGCGGCCTTAGTGATATTTCCATTATTCTTCTCAATCACTCTCAGTATGGTGTGTTTTTCGATAGTACTTAGCTTTGATTCACTCTCTTCTTCTGTAACGGCTTTGGCATTGGATTCCAAGGGAGAAAAAATAAGATCATTAGGCTGAAGAACATCTGTATCGGCCATTATCACGGCGCGTTCAATAATGTATTGGAGTTCGCGAACATTTCCAGGAAAATTATATTCGTTGAGTTTAGAAATAGCTTTCTCACTTAACTTTGTATCCTTTTTAAAGTATTTATTAGCGTAAAATTTAAGGAAATAATTAGCAAGCAATTCAACATCCCCTTTTCTGTTTCTTAAAGGAGGTACAACTATCTCAACAGTATTTATTCTATAAATAAGATCCTTTCTAAACCTTGATTCGTTAGCCAATTCGCTCAAAGGAAGATTTGTTGCACATATAAGCCGTATATCAACCGAAATATTTTCGTTGGTACCCAAGCGAGTAATATGTCTGTTCTGTAGAACAGTTAAAAGCTTAGCTTGCTGCTGAAGAGAAATGTTTCCAATTTCATCCAAAAAAAGTGTGCCGCTATTGGCAGATTCAAACCTTCCTACCCTATCTTCTCTTGCATCCGTAAATGAACCTTTCTTGTGTCCAAACAACTCGCTTTCAAATAAACTCTCAGTCAATGCGCCAACATCTACTTTCACAAAAGCTTTGCTTAACCTTAACGACCGTTGATGAAGGGCTTTGGCAATAAGATCCTTTCCCGTACCATTCTCACCCATAATCAAAATATTTGCATCTGTGGGTGCCACTTTTTTTATTTTACTGAAGATCTCCTTCATCACTACACTTTCTCCGAGCAGTCCAAGGTCCTCAAAATTTTCAGCAGGTACAGATGTTACTTCCTCATCCTTCTTTTTTAATACTTCTTCTATTGACTCTATCAGCTTTTGATTATTCCATGGTTTCACAACAAAATCACTTGCGCCTTCTTTTAAAGAACGAATCGCAAGATCGATGTCTGCGTATGCTGTTATCATTATAACATCTACCGGTATCTTTTCCTCTTTAATTCGTTTTAACCAAAATATTCCTTCGTTGCCGGTGTTTATAGAAGCATTAAAATTCATATCGAGTAAAATAAGATCGAAACAATTCTTCTTGAGGATGCTTATTAAATTCTCAGGATTTTTTTCGGTAACAACTTTCTTTACTTCCTTTTTTAATAAAAGCTCGATGGCGGTGAGAACATCTTTGTCATCGTCCAGTACTAATATGCTTGCGTGTTTTAAATTCATATAACAAGGCTCACCATAAATATACCTGAAAGGTAATTATTTGAATTAAAAGAATTTAAATAGTGTTTGATCACAAAAGTGTATCAAAACCGTACACCTGATGTTCGGGAGTGTACACTTTCTAAATCCAACGAAACATAAATTCCTGATAGTCAGCCTTTAGAGCAAATGGCACGGTATTTACTTATACACAGGCTCATGTCATTTCAACGGAGAGCATGGTTCTTGAAAAACAATAGGTGTAGAGTAAAGAACCGTGCTTTTTTAGAATGAGTATATTGCCGCAAAGAATTCATTCAAATTATGGACAGAGTCATTGAAAAGAAAAAGTGGACCACAAAAAAAATCATCACGATCACAGGAATTGCCTTACTCGTTCTTCTTATTTTATTTAGTATCTATTCTGCTTCAGGAAAATCCAAACTAAATGTTGAAACCGAACGTTTAACTATCAGTGAAGTAAAAAAAGGACCTTTTAAAGAGTTCATACCTGTCAACGGAATTGTTTTGCCTTATACAACCATATATCTTGATGCAATTGAAGGTGGCCGTGTAGAGGAAAAATTTGTAGAGGATGGTTCTATTGTAAAAAAGGGAGAACCGCTTTTAAGATTGTCAAATACCGATCTTGAATTAAGTTTAGCTAACCAAGAAACCGCCGTTTTCAATCTTTTGACACAAATGCAAATATCACGTAACGCCGCCCAGCAAAATACTATCATGAAATTGAACCAGGGAACTGATGTTGAAAGCATGTACAAAGAAGCTGAACGTATTTATGAACTTAATAAGAAATTGTATAAGGATCAGGCTATCTCACAACAAGAATTCAAACAATCTGAAAACAATTACAATTATTACCTTAAGAAAAAGAAATTAACCGAAGAAATATTGAAGCAGGATTCTTCGTCTACAAAAATTGAATTGAACCAAGCAAAGGAATCTTACGTGCGCACACAAGAAGCGTTAAAGATTATGCGAAAAAAAGTTGAAGATCTTATTGTGAAATCACCAATGGATGGCCAATTAACTTCACTTGACGCAGAGATCGGTCAGAACAAAAATAAAGGTGAACGCCTAGGGCAAATTGATGTTACTAATGGATTTAAAGTGCGTGTTGACATCGATGAGCACTATATTTCTAGGATCTATACAGGATTGATGGGCGAATTTACCTTTGCAGGAAAAGATTATAAACTAAAAATTCACAAAGTATATACGCAAGTGTCAAACGGAAAATTTCAGGTAGATATGAAATTTGAAGGTGAAGTTCCAAAGGAGATCCGCAGAGGGCAAACTTTGCAAATTCGTTTAGCCTTAAGTGATGAAACGCAGGCTTTACTAGTTTCAAAAGGTGGATTCTATCAACAAACCGGCGGCAACTGGATCTTTAAACTGAACGAAGATGGTTCTATGGCCTATAAAGTTGAAATTCAATTGGGTCGTCAGAATCCTGAATATTACGAAGTATTACAAGGATTACAACCAGGAGACAAAGTGATTACTTCTGGTTATGATAATTATGAAAACACAGAAGAGTTAGTATTAAAAGAAAAAAATTAAAAACGATGAAGTGGTCAATATAAATCCTGACGCTTCATCATAAAAAACAAGTATATGATAAAAGTTAACAACCTAGAAAAGATCTATCGAACAGAAGAAGTAGAAACTGTTGCATTGAATAATATCTCCTTTGAAATAAAACAAGGAGAATTTGTCGCTATCATGGGCCCTTCGGGTTGTGGTAAATCTACCTTGCTCAACATTATTGGTCTCTTAGACGATCTCGATTCGGGGAGTTTCCTGTTCAATGACACAGAGGTAGCTAAATTCAAAGAACGGCAACGCGCTGAAATGCGCAAACACAATATTGGTTTTGTATTTCAAAGCTTTAATTTGATAGACGAACTTACCGTTTTTGAAAACGTGGAAC
>CAYYUS010000034.1:0-11723 GCA_964474925.1 uncultured Akkermansia sp.
ATCGTATCTCGGGCCCATTGCTCGACCGCATTGATCTACACGTGGAAGTTACCCCTGTTTCGTTTGGGGAGTTAAGCAATAAACAAACAAGTGAGTCGAGCGCAAGCATTAGAAAACGCGTGATAAAAGCGCGCATGATCCAAACACACCGTTTTAATACCAAAGAAGGGGTTTATTGTAATGCTCAAATGCGAACAAAGGAATTAAAATTGTATTGCGATCTGAACGAGGCCGGAAATTCTTTATTGAAGAATGCGATGGATAGGTTAGGGCTTTCGGCTCGGGCTTATGATAGGATACTTAAAGTGGGTCGCACAATTGCCGATATGGATGGTTCTGAGAACATTGAAGCACAACATATAGCAGAAGCCATACAATTTAGAAGTTTAGACAGAGAAAATTGGGCAGCGTAAGAAAAAAGCTTTAACTTTAATTATAAACGTATATGATCTTTTGAGGCGACTCCCAATATATCTAGTTACATTTTTATTGAGCATATCTAATGCATTCTCGCAGGTAGATCACATAAAATTTTTAAAAGAATTTAAATCAGCCGATCGTAAAGGCAAAGTAAAACTTGTTGCGAGTGTTGATTTTTGCGAACTAAAAGGGATCTATCCGCAATTAAAAGACACACTCGAACTCATTCGTAAAAAGATATTTACTAATTCTTCAAGCAAAGAAGCAAAATTTCTATTTGATAAAATTGACGTTAACATGTACATGTGCAACAAGCAATTTTCGAAGGCGGCTATTTTAGTGGAGAGTAGTTTAAGCTCACATGTGCGTGACATCTATGATTCGTTGTATTGTTATACGCAATTAACAGAGGCATTCATTAATCTCAATAATTTGAACAAGGCCATTGAGGCAAATAACATTTATGATAAGTTGGCTACACGAACCAAAGAAAAAAAGTACGTTAATCACATCACTAAAAAAAGCAGGATCTATGATGCGTTTGGATTGAATCAACAGGCAGTATTAGAAAAACGCAGAGAGTTTCTAGAGGAATACCCAACAAGAAAGCACGATACGGATTTTGTGGCGGGTTACTTAAATGATATGGGAGTTTACTTTAACCGAATGAAAATGTCGGATAGCGCTATTCCTTATTTTATTAAAGCCACCGAGTTGATCACAAAAAAATTATTGTACACGCCAAACAAACCAAATTATCAATTCTTTAAAGGATTGATAGAAGGAAATATGGCATTTGCATACACTAATAACGGAGAATATAAAAAAGCACTACCATTCTTGAAGACAGATATTTATTATAGCAAACGCGTGAATGATATGGAAAGCGCTTTCAATAGTTGTATTCTATTGTCACGATGTTATATAAAACTTGAACAGCTACATTTCGCACAGCAATATGCCGATAGTGCCGAAGCAATTAGTGTAGCATATACTCAGCCTCGCATAAGACTCAAACTATTGTATTTGCAAGGAGAATTGATGGACGCTCTTGGAAATGCGTCGCAGGCCGTGAATAAATTCAAGTCGTACATGAGTTTAAAGGATTCTATAAGCAACCGTGAAAAAGAACTTCAATTGATCAATCAGCAGGTAGCATTAGACATTCAGAAAAAGGATTCAGAACTATCAGAAAAAAGTGAGCTCATTAAAAATGCGGTAATAAACGAGGGAAAACAAAAAGTATTTAGGGCCTATTTAATGGCAGGTCTTATCATCACCATTATTTTGATCGGTTTTTTATTTTATACTAACACGAATAGCAAAAGGCGCGAGGAAGAATTAGAAATAAAGAATCAACAGATCCAGATCCAGAACAAGCAGATAGAAGGCTCTTTAAGAGAAAAGGAATTGTTGTTGCGTGAGATCCATCATCGTGTAAAGAACAATTTACAGATCATTAATAGTGTTATTAATTTGCAATCGGATAAAACGCAAGACAGTGAATTAAATGAAGTATTGTCGGAATTAAAAGGAAGGATATCCTCTATCGCCCTTACGCATCAAATGCTCTATCAAAAAGGCACAAGCAGCAGTGTTGTTCTTTGCGAATATCTTCAAAATCTTATCGCCCAGATCTATACAAGTTATGAGAACGAGAATATTAAAGTAAATTTTACTTGTACCAATTAATAATTCATAATTATTATCGATACCGCTATTCCTCTTGGACTTTTGGTGAACGAGATCATGACCAACGCGTTTAAACACGCCTTCAAAAAAACAAAAAAGGGAATAATTGATATTAATGCGAATGTGTCATTAAAACATGTAGAGCTTACTATTAAAGATAATGGTGTTGGACTTCCTGAGAATTACAATGATATCATGAACAGGCCTGCAAGCTTAGGCTTTGAACTTATTGCTATTTTAGTGGATCAAATTGATGCAAAACTGGACATCGCATCGGATAATGGCGCTAGCTTTACGCTGAACTTTAAGGCTTAGTGAATCCTCTTCAAATTAATATCAGCTGGTACCCTAAAGATCATTGGGAATTTCTCAACCTTAACCGAACTGGTATCCAAACCAAACGCTTTTGACTCGCTCAAACTGAAATTCTTTAATAAGAAATAAAAATTCAAGATCAGTTTTTGGAAGAATGGTAATTCATTATCGTACGACAAATATTTTTCGATCACTACAAATTTAAAGTCACCAATGATATTATTCTTATTAAGCGATTCATAACGACTGGTAATATCCACTTCTTTATTGCTTACAAGATCCTCAACCACTTTGCGGAACATTAAATTCACACGCGGCGCCACGCGGAACCCTAATTTAAAATCAACACGAATGATATCATCTTCGGCCACGTGCGTTACTTTGTAATCCATGCGATAAGGCTCATCCATTACATCTACGTGAACAAACCAATAAATATCGGCGCGCTTTGGACGTTTTTGTAAAATAGAATAAATAACTTTTGCTTCTATCTCATCAACCTGATTGGCACTGGTCATGTAAACCAAATGCGTTGCGTATTTCGGAATACTTTCGTCGCGACTAAGATCAACCAATTTACCCATATGGTCGGCCAATTTCACCATATCCACATAGCGTTGTCTGATGAGTTTTGAAATATACCAACATCCCATTACGGTAGCTAATACCATGGCAATGATCAAAGTGATATAACCACCTTTCGGGAATTTTTCCAGGTTGGCAATAAGGAAACTAATTTCTATAACGATATACGTTACTATAAATAAATAAACGAACCAGTTCGGGAATTTTTTAATGCGCATAAAGAACGCCAATAAGCGTGAGGACATGATCATTCCTAAAATAATGGTTAAACCATAAGCGGCTTCCATGTTAGATGATTCGCGGAAAAACAATACAATGGCAATACATCCTGCATACAGTAACCAATTGATGGACGGAATATACATTTGCCCTTTTAATTCTGTTGGATATTTGATCTTCACCTTAGGCCAGAAATTCAGTCGCATAGCCTCATTTATTAAAGTGAACGAACCACTTATTAATGCTTGCGAAGCTACAACAGCGGCAATGGTTGCAATGGCAACTCCTAACGGCAAGAACCAATGAGGCATAATGGTATAAAAAGGAATGAGGCCATTTAATTTTTCGCCATCATGCGCAGTAAGCCAGGCTGTTTGTCCCATGTAGTTCAATACCAACATTGATTTTACAAAGATCCAACTGATGCGAATATTCTTTCTTCCGCAATGTCCCATATCCGAATACAAAGCTTCGGCTCCTGTTGTACATAAAAAAACGGCACCCAATAACCAAAATGCTCCGGGATGTTTGATCAACATTTCAATTCCGTAATACGGGTTCAATGCTTTTAAAACGGTGAGGTCGTGGCTCAATCCCATCAAGCCAATAATTCCAAGCATTATAAAATATACCAGCATTATTGGGCCAAAGAATTTTCCTATGAATTTTGTTCCGAATTGTTGAATGAAGAAAAGACCAGTAATAATGGCAATTACGATCGGTACAGTTTGAATATCAGCAAAAGCAGGAAGCATTCGCAATCCTTCCACTGCCGAAGCAACCGAAATGGGAGGCGTAATAATTCCTTCTCCTAAAATACAACAACCACCAATGATGGCTGGAAATACTAACCACTTTACGCGCGCTTTTTTTACTAATGTGTACAAAGCAAATATTCCACCTTCACCTTTGTTATCGGCCTTTAGTGTAAATATCACATACTTTATAGTTGTTTGAAGGGTGATGGTCCAAAAAATAAGCGACATACTTCCAATAATAACGCTTGCATTTATGGGCCCATTGCCCACAATGGCTTTCATTACGTAAAGAGGAGAGGTGCCTATATCACCATAAATGATACCTAGAGTTACAACGAGGCCCGCAAGTGTGATCTTGTTTAATTGATTTTGGTGATGAGATGCCATTTAATTGAGGCGAATAAAGCGAAGCAAAATTACTATAAAAAAGAATGGCAAGCCAAAAATTAGATAAAACAATCAAAAAGGTTGTTTACCACCACAAAAGCATGAATTAACAGGCATTTAACGTCGTTTAAGGCAATAAATTTGTGGCTTTTCGTTAAATAGATTAACTTTAAAGGACAATTGGTTTAGGCAATGAGAAGGGTACTTTTAATACTATTTTTGTTCTGTGTTTATTTTTCAAAAGCAACGCACAATAGGGCCGGGGAGATACTATACACGCGCATTGCACCTTATACAGCCACAGTTAATGGCAATATAGTTCCTGTTTATTGGTACCGATTCCAGATCAACACGTACACCGAAATTAACAGCCCCGGAGGAAATGCCGATCGTTGTAAACTCACTCTTCACTTAGGAAATGGCGATACCATCGTTTGCCCTCGCGTAAATGGACCTGCTACAACATCGGGCGGCGATTGCAGCAACACTAAAGATGGAGTTCAACTTGGCCCTTTTACTCAAGTTAACACCTATACTGCACAGTATCAATACTTAAACGCAGGTATTTACAAAGTTTATATGTACGACCCTAACCGAAATGCAGGTGTAATTAACGTACCTCAATCGGTTAATCAACCATTTTATCTGGAATCTTATTTAATGATCAATAATTTTACAGGAGCTAATACTGCTCCTGAGTTTACGGCCCCACCATTAGATGACGCTTGTTTTGGAATCTGTTTTTACCATAATCCAGGAGCGTTTGACATTGACGGCGATAGTTTAAGCTATGCGGTTACCGAATCAAGAGGTGTTGGCACAAGCGGAAATGTTGGGTCGCCAATTCCCGGATACAGTTGGCCAAACTTGGTAGCTTCTCCGGTGGGAACATACAGCATCAATCCTATCACAGGAACTTTAGCATGGTGCTCTCCGCAAAAAATAGGAGAATATAATTTAGCATTTATTGTTTACGAATGGCGCAAGAACACAGCAGGAGTATACACTATTATTGGTTATGTATTGCGCGATATGCAAGTTACCGTTAAATCTTGCCCAAATAATTTACCTCCCGACTTTAATGTTCCTAACGATACCTGTGTTGTTGCGGGCGCCTCCATAACAAAAACAATTAGTGTTACCGATGGCAATGGAAATAACTTTGTTCAATTGTATGGATATGGTGGACCATTTACTGTAACATCCCCAATTGCTATTTTGTCACCTAACTTTACTTTAACACCATACACTTCAGTTTTTCAATGGTCAACCAATTGTGGATTGATTCGTAGACAACCTTATCAGATAACTATTAAAGCCGAAGACCAACAAACGCCTAGATTGGTAGTTTTTAAAACTTTCAATATTCGTGTTGTTCCTCCTGCTGTAACAAATGTATCGGCAACACCTATTGGGTCGAATATAAAAGTTACATGGACACCAAGCACATGTTTTACTTCAGCTAATCCAATAGTGCGTTACGAGATCTATCGCAAGAGCGATTGTGTTGCGCCTATTTATGTGCCATGTGATGAAGGCGCTCCCGCAGGGTTTGTTTTAACCGGAACTACAACTGCGGCCGCTTCGCAATATACCGATACCAATGGTGGACAAGGATTAGTTGTTGGCCAGGATTATAGTTATGTTGTTGTTGCTGTGTATGCCGATGGCTCAACTAGTTTTGGAAGTTCAAGTGTGTGTACCAAACTAAAACGTGATGTGCCGATCTTACTTAATGTGGACGTTCTTTCAACAGGAACTTCAACAGGAAGTGTGTACGTGCGTTGGGCAAACCCATTAGCAAACACCGGCAATTTAGATACATTAGTGTTAAGCGGACCTTACACATATAATCTTTTATACAAACCCGTTTCAGCATCTACATATAGTATTGTTCATACAGTAACTCAACCACAATTCTATCAACTATTTAATACCGCTTCAACAACATTTACCCATACTGGAATTAATACAGTGGCAGGTGCTGTAGAATATAAAGTTGAATTTAGTTCGGGAACAACAACCGTTGGAGCATCACAACGCGCTACCTCCGTATTTTTAACTGCAACCGGCGGCGAACGGAAAATAAAATTAAATTGGACCTCGCAAACGCCTTGGGATAATTATAAGTATGATGTATTTAGAAAAGATCCGGCCCAAACCACATTCACATACATAGCAACAACAAATTCAACGGCGTATACCGATTCAATAAACGTTGCCAGTTTAACAACGTACTGCTATTATATTTTAAGTGAAGGAAAATATTCTGATCCTTCGATAGAGGATTCGCTAAAAAATAAGTCGCAAGAGGCGTGTGCTACAGAACAAGACATTACTCCTCCATGCGCGCCAATTTTATCAATTACCTCCGATTGTCTCACCGGATACATTTCTCTTTCGTGGAATAATGTGAATTTGAGTTGTGCCAACGATGTTGTAAAATATTATCTCTATAAAAAAGAAACAGAGGAAGCAGAATATGTTCTAATTGACACTTTACAAGGAGC
Organism: uncultured Akkermansia sp.; assembly: GCA_964474925.1. Lineage (GTDB taxonomy): Bacteria > Bacteroidota > Bacteroidia > B-17B0 > Aurantibacillaceae > Aurantibacillus. The sequence goes on from CAYYUS010000034.1 coordinate 6,887, forward strand.
AAGCTCTACCGCCTACCAATTTGATGGGTTAACTGATATTGCAGGATGTTTTGCAGTTGCAGCCATCGACTTTTCGGGAAATGTTGGCAATAAGAGTGTTGATATGTGCATCGACAATTGTCCTGAATTTGAACTGCCAAATATTATTACGATCAATGGAGATGGGGCTAACGATTTCTTTAAAGCCATTCGCGTGAGACACATCAAGGAAATTGATCTTTACTTGTACGACCGTTGGGGAACGTTGGTTTATAAAACAAAGGATCCTTTATTTAAATGGGATGGCACAAGTATTTTTAGTAGCCGCAAAGTAAGCGACGGCACATTCTTTTATATATGCGATGTGTATGAAAAGCGCGTGAAAGGCGTTAAGAAACGATCGCTTAAAGGATGGTTACAGGTTGTAAACTAGTTTATGCTTATATTTGGCATTCGTGATACTTACAGAACAGCCCCAGCAAATTAAGATCCACAAACCTTTATTGAACGGTATAGCCTCTTCATTGGCTTTGATATTCAATGAGAATAGGTATAGCGATAAAGTTCTCGAAAAACTTTTTAAGCAAAACAAACAATGGGGTTCTCGCGATCGCAAATTTGTGGCCGAAAGTGTTTATGATATTGTAAGGCACTTTAGTTTATTAACTCATTTAGCACAAACAAAAAATAATTATTGGTTCATCACATCGGTTTATTTTGTCCTTAAAAATATTGAGCTACCTGCCTGGCCTGAATTTAAACACATTAATAAAGAGCAGATACTTGCAGAGTATGAGAACTTAAGATCGGATTTTAATACGTTCAATTCATACCCTCAAGAATTAGCAGAGGTTTGTACAAGCGAATTAGGAAAAGAAAAATGGGAGCGAGAAGCATTAGCCATGAATACCTTGGCAGAAGTGGTTTTGCGCGTAAACACATTAAAAACAAACACCGCCGATCTACAAAAAAAACTAGCATCAGAAAAAATTGAAACGGAAACGCTAAAGGATAATGAGAACACCCTGATCTTAAAAAAACGCGCCAATGTTTTTTCTACCGCAGCATTTAAAGAAGGCTTGTTTGAGATCCAAGATCAAGGCTCGCAACACATAGTTACATTTTGTAAACCCGAACCAAAACAATTTGTTATTGATTCTTGCGCAGGAGCCGGTGGAAAAAGTTTGGCATTGGCCGCTATGATGCAAAATAAAGGCCGCATTATAAGTATGGATGTGGTTCAATGGAAATTGGATGAATTGGCCAAGCGAGCTAAACGCGCTGGCGCATTTAATATTGAAACAAGACTTATTGACAAACCCGAAGTTATTGAGCGTTATAAAGAAAAAGCAGATCTTGTTTTGTTGGATGTGCCTTGCAGCGGCTTAGGTGTTTTAAAACGAAACCCCGACACTAAATGGAAATTCAACAAAGCTACCTTCGAAAAAACAAAAGAACTTCAACAACAGATATTAAATGAACACTCGAGCATGGTAAAACCGGGCGGCACTTTAGTTTATAGTACCTGCAGTATTTTACCTTCGGAAAATGAAGAGCAAATAAAAAGCTTCTTACAAAAAAATAATACATTTGATATAGTAGAAGAAAGAACTATTTACCCAAGCGAAGGCTTTGACGGATTTTATATGTGTAAATTAAAAAGGAAATAAAATGAAAAAATTAATTATTCTGTTATCATTCATTTTCTCAATGGGAGTATCAGCACAAAACGTAAGCGATGTGGATGCCGAAACCTTTAAAAAATTAATGCAGGACAAAAAGAGTATTGTGATCGATCTAAGAACACCCGATGAGATCAAAACTAAGGGCAAGATAAAGAACGCGCTTGAAATAGATTTTTTAGCAATGGATGCTGAAGAAAAGATCAAAAAACTTGACAAAAAGAAGACCTATTTGATCTATTGCGCCGGCGGAGGAAGAAGCGGGGACTGCAAGGATCTTATGGTTAAAGAGGGATTTAACAATGTAGCTAATCTTGCAAAAGGCTTCGACGATTGGAAGAAAAAGGGTTTTGAGGTAGAAACCGTTAAATAAAAGGCCAAAAGGTCATCTAAACAAAAAATTTAATAGATTTATATACTGGTAGCAACCAAAACATATTCGGTATTAGACACTCATCGAGACAGAACATCAACCGTTGAGTTTTGGGATAATGGCATTATTTACATTAAGATCGACGATAAATCGGAGGTTGAACTAAGTGATTCGAAAGCCCAATATGAATTTTTGCGATCAAAATTTGATGGAAAGAATAAGCACCGAATTTTGGTGGATCCCGGAAAATTTACAAGTTTAACAAAAGAGGCCAGAGAATTCTCACAAAGGCCCGAATCAAATGAAATGACGCTTGCAACAGCCGTTGTAATAAGATCTCTTGCCCAGCGCATTGTTATAAATTTTATGATAAGCGTGATGCATCAACAAGCCATGAAAATGCGAATGTTTGAGTCGGAAGAAAAAGCCGTGGAATGGCTTCTTGCACAAAATAATAAATAAAAAACCCTCCAAATCAAGGAGGGTTTTTTATTTAGAAATTACTTCTTAGCACTTTTTTTGGCCGCTTTTTTAGGAGCTGCTTTTTTCTTCGTGCTTTTTTTAGCTGCTTTCTTTTTCTTAGGTCGCTTTACACCGGTTGAACCAATGTGTCGCTTACCCTTTTTGGTTTTTTTGTCGCCTTTTCCCATTTTGAGATTATTATTTGGATAAAAATATAAAATTATATCCAAACAAAATACATAAACGTATATTTACACTAAGAATCAATTGTTGAAAAACACCTTTCATAAGCAAGAGCGACTATCGGGCAAAAAAGCCATTGATCTGCTATTCGCTAAAGGAAAGGGATCGAGTATTGCTCCACTCAAACTTATCATCAAAACTTCCTTAAGCACTCAGATCTACCCCGCAAGGACCATGTTTGTTGTGCCCAAGAAAAAGTTCAAGCGAGCCCACGATCGCAACCTTCTAAAACGCCGTATGCGCGAAGCATACCGCATTAATAAGAGCAGCTTTTATGATTCATTAAATGAAAAAGAACTTAAAGTTAGTTGTGCCTTCCTTTATACAAGTGGCAAACCCGATACGTATGCGGTAATAGAAAAGGCACTCATTGACCTTTTGAGCCAAAGCGTTAATAAATTGAAATCCTCTGCGCAAACTAAAATTATTGATTAACTTTATTGAAGAATTTGCATACGTTAATGAAAGTAAAAAGCATTTATAAAAAGATCAGCATCGCACTTCTTATCCTTTGCATTAGCATTGGAGGAATTTCTTTTACTCAAGATTATTTTGAGATCAGCAAGAATCTGGACATTTTTAATACACTCTATCGCGAACTCAACGTATCGTATGTTGACGAAACAAAACCGGGGCAATTAATGAAAACCGGGATCGATGCGATGTTGAATTCCTTGGACCCATACACTATTTACTATCCCGAAAATGAGATCGAAGATTACAGATATATGATGACGGGAGAGTATGGCGGAATTGGCGCAACCGTTTTTGACAACGATGGTAAAATTTTGATTGATGATCCCTATGAAGGTTTTGCTGCCTTTAAAGCCGGTCTAAGAGCTGGCGATCAAATTGTAGGCGTTAATGGAAATAATGTTGTTGGAAAACGTACCGACGAGATAACCGGTTTATTAAAAGGACAAGCAGGCACTCCTGTAAAATTGAAAGTGATAAAAGTTGGACAAACAGTTCCTGTTGAATTGAATATTGTTAAGGAAGAGATCAAAACTCCCGCTGTTCCTTATCACGGAATGTTGAGTGATAATCAAACAGGATATATTTTATTAACGCAATTTACTGAAGGATGTTCTAATCAAGTAAAAGATGCTTTAGTGGATCTAAAAGGGAAAGGATGCAAAAATATCATTCTGGATCTTCGCAGTAACCCGGGCGGATTATTAAATGAAGCTGTGAACATTGTGAATTTATTTGTTTCAAAAGGCGTTGAAGTTGTTTTTACAAAAGGAAAAATTGCTGAATGGGACAAAACCTATTTATCAGTAAACAACCCTGTTGATACATTAATACCGGTTGTAGTAATGGTTGATGAAAGTTCTGCATCAGCTTCCGAAATTGTTTCGGGCGCTTTGCAAGATCTTGATAGAGCAGTTATTGTTGGTCAACGCACCTACGGAAAAGGATTGGTTCAGCAAACACGCGATCTTATTTACAATACCAAAGTAAAAGTTACCGTTGCTAAATATTATATTCCAAGTGGCCGTTGTGTACAAGCCTTAGATTATAGCAATAAGGATGAAGATGGCCGTGTTGAAAAAGTGCCGGATAGTTTGATCACCGCATTTAAAACAAGAGGTGGACGTATTGTTTATGATGGAGCAGGCGTAGTGCCCGATATTAAAACAGTTCGCGAAAAGATAGGAATGATAAGCATTGCTTTATATAACAAGCATCACATATTTAATTTTGCAACTAAATATTATTTGGCGCATAAAGATATAGTGCCTGCTAAAGAGTATAAACTTAAAGAAGAAGAGTATCAAGAATTTTTGGCGGACATTAAAGGCAAGAATTATTCTTATAAAACAAAAAGCGAAATAGAATACGAAGAGCTTAAAAAACAATCGGTAGAAGAAAAGTATTATGATGGCTATAAAAATGAGATAGATGCCTTGGGAAAGAAGATAGATGAAGGAAAAAAAGAAGACTTAATAGTTCACAAGCCGGCTATTGTACATTTATTGGAAAAAGAAATTGTTTCGCGTTACTATTTTCAAACCGGCAAGATCGAGTATGGCTTAAAAACAGATCCTGACATCGCTTTAGCACTTAACCTTTTAAAGGAAGACAATAAAGTAAA
>CAYYUS010000035.1:0-11641 GCA_964474925.1 uncultured Akkermansia sp.
GTAACTACTACTTATACTTTGGGTGGAACAAATGCTGCAGGTTGTACTTCAACACAAACTGTAAATGTAACCGTAATTCCAATTCCAACATTGAACGTTTCCGCTTCTCCAACGGCTATATGCGTTGGTAATTCAACTACACTTACTGCAAGTGGGGCAACAACCTATACATGGAATCCTGGCGCTCTTGTTGGTGCAAGTGTTTCAGTTTCTCCGGCAACAAATACAACTTATACAGTTACGGGTGGCAATGGTGTTTGTACAAGTACTGCAACAATTTCAGTTATTGTAAATGCAAATCCAACTATTACAGCTAGTAGTTCTCCAACTGTGATCTGTAGTGGAAGTTCATCAACATTAACTGCAGCGGGTGCATTAACCTTTACATGGAATCCGGGCGCATTAATTGGAACTCCGGTTGCGGTTTCTCCATTAACAACAACAAATTATACAGTAACAGGAACAAAATGCTGCGGGTTGTACTGCAACTTCAGTAACACAAGTTTCTGTAAATACTACACCAACATTAAATCCGGTTGCTAATCCAACTGCGATTTGTTTAGGTGGAACTTCAACTTTATCTTCAAGTGGTGCAACAACGTATACTTGGGTTCCAGGAAACCTTTCCGGTTCTAGCGTTACTGTTTCTCCGGCAGCTACAACAATTTACACAGTTACGGGTTCAACCGGAAATTGTACCGATACAAAAACAGTTAACTTAGTAGTTAATCCAATTCCAACTGTTGGTGCAACCGTTAATCCAACTTTGATCTGTGCTGCAAGTTCGGCAACACTTACAGGTAGTGGTGCAACAACTTATACTTGGCTGCCTGGTCCTTTAGTTGGAAATAATGTAGTGATCAACCCAACCATTACAACAACTTACACAGTTATAGGAAGCAGTTTATCTTGCACAAACACAGCAACTGTTACAATTAACGTAAATGGAACACCAACAATAATTGCGAGTGGAAGTCCAACAAATATTTGCAGTAATACAGGTGGTACATCAACACTGAGTGCATCCGGAGCTGTTACTTATACTTGGAATCCCGGCGCATTAGTTGGAGCGAGTGTTGTAGTAACACCTATTGTAAGTACAACGTACACTGTTACTGGTTCTTCTGTAGCAGGATGTTTGAGTACTCAAACTGTATTTATTTTAATTACACCAACTCCAACGCTTAATCCAATTGCATCACCAACCTCAATTTGTATTGGTGGTTCCTCTACATTAAGCACAACCGGCGCTACAACCTATACATGGATGCCAGGTGCATTAACAGGTAGCAGTGTTGTGGTTTCTCCAATTATTTCTACAACGTATACTGTTACAGGAACAAATGGAATTTGTAATACATCAGCAACTGTTGATGTTATTGTCAATCCAAATCCTACAGTTACTGCTGTTTCAAATCCAACGGCTATTTGTATTGGGAATACAGCAACATTAACAGGTAATGGCGCTTTAACGTATACGTGGAACCCGGGATTATTAGTTGGAACTTCAGTTACGGTGAGTCCGGCTACAACAACTGTTTATACTGTTACCGGAACAAACGCATCGGGCTGTACAAGCACATCAACAGTTCAATTAATTGTAAATCCATTACCAACGGTTACTGCGGTTGCAAATCCAACAGGTATTTGTCAGGGTAGTGGAGGTTCATCAACTTTAACGGCAAGTGGCGCATCAACTTATACATGGAGTCCGGGCGCATTGATCGGTACTTCTGTTGTTGTAACTCCAATCGTTAATACAATTTATACTGTAACAGGAACATCTTCTTTAGGATGTAATTCAACTGCAACGGTAAGTATTCAAATGATACCGAATCCAACAGTAACAGCAACTTCAACTCCGGTTGCTATTTGTGCGGGTAATACATCCACATTAATAGGAACAGGCGCTACGAACTATACGTGGATGCCTGGTCCGTTAACAGGATCATCTGTAGTGGTGAGTCCTACAACAACTACAACGTATACTTTAGTAGGTGCAAATGCACAGTGTATAAGTACACCAACTACAGTGCAAGTTGTAGTGAATCCTTTACCAACATTTACGCTTTCAACTGCTTCGCCTACAATTTGTAGTGGTCAAAATGTATTGGTGAATGTATTGGGCACGCATACTACATTTACAGCAATACCCGGGAATCTTATTGGTTCAACAGTGTTTTTTGTAACACCATCGGTAACGATAATTTATACAGTTACTGCTCAAAATGTATTTGGCTGTACAGCTACAAGAACGATACAGATCACTGTAAATCCAACACCAACTATTACAGCGAGCGCTTCTCCTTCTAATATTTGTAATGGAGGAAGTACAACATTAACAGCAAGCGGTGCCACAACGTATACTTGGAATCCGGGAGCATTAACAGGAGGAACAGTGGTTGTTACTCCTGTTGTAACTACAATTTATACAGTTACCGGAACAACAGGTAATTGTTCGGCCACAAGAACTGTACAGGTGAATGTTGGTACAACTCCTACATTAGTAGCTACAGCAAGCCCTACATTAAAATGCGGACCAAATCCTGCAACGTTAACTGCAAATGGCGCCACAACTTATACGTGGTATCCTGGTTCGTTAGTAGGAGCAAGCGTTGTGGTGAATCCATTTGGAACAACAGTTTATACAGTTATTGGTGCTAACGGATCTTGTACTAGCATTGCAACTGTAACATTATTTTCCGCTCCTTTACCGAATGTAAATGCCTTTGCTAATCCAAATTTTATTTGTAGCGGAAATTCAAGTACGTTAACTGGTGTTGGCGCAATATCCTATACCTGGCAACCGGGTTCAGTTATTGGCCAAACAATGGTTGTTACGCCATCAGTAACCACGGTGTATACAGTTACCGGAGCTAATGCGGCGGGTTGTACAAATACTGCAACGCGCGTTGTAAATGTTATTCCTTCGCCAACGATAACCATTGTTGCTTCACAAACTTCTATTTGTCAAGGTCAAACTACAACTTTAACTGCGTCAGGAGCTAATAACTACACTTGGAATCCTACTGCTGTTACAAATAGCGTTCTAAATGTTATTCCTCCTGTTGGAACAACAATATTTACTGTAACAGGAACTGTTGGATTTTGTTCGAGTACAAAAACTATAAGTATCTTGGTTAATCCAAATCCAACTGTTACTGCATCTGCAAGCAGCACCTTAGTTTGTGCAAGCTCTAATGTTACTTTAACTGCGGTGGGTGCTAATAATTATACATGGCAACCTGGTTTTTTTGTTGGAGCAACTGTTTTTGTAAACCCACTGGTTACAACGGTATATACAGTAACGGGTGCTAATTTAAGTGGTTGTACAAATACGACCGCCATCACTGTTAGTATTAGTCCCGGACCAACAATCGCAATTGCAGCAACAAGTAATACAATTTGTGCAGGAACAACGGTAACATTAACTCCATCGGGGGCTACAACATATACGCTTTATCCTAGCTCAGCAACGGGCACTGTATTTGTAGTAACTCCAACAGTTAATACAACGTATACGGTGCTTGGTTCAAATTCTGTTGGATGTCCTGGTGTAAATACGGTTCAAATAATTGTAAATCCAATTCCAATAGTTACAATAACAGTTTTACCTTCTAACTCAATTTGTATTGGAACAACCGCCACATTAACTGCAAGTGGTGCGAGTACGTATACTTGGTTAACAGCTCCCATAGCAATTACACCAACTATTATTGATACACCAATTTCCACTACTTTATATACGGTGGTTGTAACAAGTTCGGCCGGATGTGTTACATCGCAAACTGCTATAGTTTATGCAACACCAATTCCAACAATAACGGTTGTGGGGTCAAGTAGTATTGTTTGCCAAAGCGGAACCGTATCACTAATGGCAAGTGGCGCAACAAATTATACATGGATGCCTGGTAGTTTATCCGGAGGTACTGTTATTGTAACTCCAACTACCACCACTGTTTATACTGTAACCGGAAATAATGGCGGTTGTAGTAGTTCGGCAACTATACAAATTAATGTTACGCCTGGTCCGCAAAGTGTAACTGCTTCATCAACGGGTACAATTACTTGTTTTGTGTCGAGCGTTGGTTTATTAGGTAGTACAACTAGTACAAATGTTACGTATTTGTGGAATGGGCCTTTGTCATACACATCATCTGTACAAAATCCAACTCCAATTACACAGTCTGGAACGTATACATTAACGGTTGTTGATCTTGATACGGGCTGTCCATTGTCGGTTACATGTGCAGTAATTGGAAACACAACAATTCCTAATTTCACCGTTACTTCTTCTGGTAATTTAGGATGTAATACAACAGTTACATTAATGGCGTATTCATCAACAACTGCAGGTATTACATATACTTGGAGTGGCCCTGGAAGTTTTACTTCTGCGATCCAAAATCCAACTATAAATGTTGCAGGCGATTATACAGTAAGCGCGTTCGATATTTCTACGGGTTGTGTTAATAGTTTAACCATATCTGTTCTTACCGATACAGCCTTACCAATTATTTCGGCAACTATTATTCCTGCAACGTGTACCGGAACATCTACAAATAATGATGGCGCAATTGTGTTAGGACCAAATGGAGTGAAGTTTGATCTAGTGATTGGTTCAACCTATACAGGAACGGCCAATTACCTTACGGCAACACCAATACCAACTAATGGAGTTATTACAAATACACTTACCAATCCAAGTTTCACAACAGCGTACACAGTGAGGATATTTGGATTCAATGGATGTTTTAAGGATACAACACTCATCCTTCAGCCGATCAATTGTTTCAATAATATATTTGGTTTAACCAAGGCAGCAAGTACGCCTAGTTTAATAAATAACAAATACGAAGTAACGTTTACTGTAACTGCGGTTAATGCATCGTTTGCTGATCTTACTAATGTAACTTTAAATGAAAATTTAAGTACCACATTCTCTTTACCAACAACGTATACAGTTATCAGTCCTCCAGTAGTTACATCTCAAGGAAGTAGTTTAACTATTAATCCCGCATTTGATGGTTCAACGCAAATTAGTTTAACTTCTCCTGCAACCAGTACTTTATTATCTGCCAAACGAGATACAATTGTATTTACAGTTCGTTTTGAACCAAAAGGATTCTTTGGTCCGTATTTTAATTCGGTAATAGGCTTTGCGAATGATGTAAATAGTTTGGTTGTTACTGATAGTTCAAACGATGGATTTGCATGGGATCCTGATGCAGATGGTTTCCCAACTAATAATAACATTCCAACGGTTATTAATATAAGTCCAAACACGCGCTTAGGTATTTCTAAAGCCGGCGTGTTGTCAGATAAATTAAGTGATGGTACTTATGATATCACTTACATTATTAAAGTGAAGAATTTTGGTAACGATAGTTTAAAATTTGTACAGATAAAAGATAGCATCAATAAAACCGTTCCTCTTCCTGCGAGCTTTACTATTAAAAATGCTCCAAGTACAACAGGAACATTACTAACCGTTAATTCTGCATTCAATGGCGTAACGGATATTAATCTCTTAAGTGGATTAAATACACTAGCTCCAGGGGATATTGATTCGGTACGGTTTACCATTAACGTAAAACCTGATTCAGTTACTGTATTTAGAAATACAGCGATGGGATATGCGGTCAATCAGTTCTCTACTGCAACTCGAGATTCTTCGCAAACAGGTTATAACCCTGATGTGAACGGAAACGGAAATCCTAATGAAGTAAGTGATAGTGATCCTACGGTGATCGTTATTCCATCTTCGGATCTATTCGTACCTGAGGTGTTCACTCCAAATGATGACGGTAAGAATGATAAATTCGTGATCAAAGGTATAAGTGGAAGAAAAGTGAAGCTCACGGTGTTCAATCGTTGGGGAAATAAGGTATACGAGAGACCGGAATACGACAACACTTGGGATGGTTATCCGAATGCAAGTGGATTGATACTTGGAAATAACAAATTACCTCAAGGTACTTATTATTATATCCTAGAGTTTGCTGATGGCAAGGATAAAACAATGACCGGTTACATAGTATTACAATATTAATTATAGATGAAAAGATTTATGATGAAAATAAAATTTATGAATAGAGCTATCACAGTAATGCTCTTCATGCTTGTTGGTTTTGCGGGTAAAGCCCAATATGATGCCATGTTCACGCAATACATGTTCAATGAAATGTTTATCAATCCGGCTTACGCAGGAAGTAAGGATGCCATGGCAGTAAATTTATTGCATCGTCAGCAGTGGGTTAATTTCCCTGGGCGTCCGGTAACAACTACGTTCTCATTACACGGACCATTAATGAATAATAAAATGGGATTAGGAATAAGCGTGTTGAACGAGCGTATTGGAAAACTGAATCGCAATTTATTATATGCAAGTTATGCTTACCGTGTAAAGACCGATAAAAATGGAACATTAGCTTTAGGTTTAAACGCAGGTATTCATAATCAAGTAAATAAATTATCCGAATTAAAAGCAACCGATCTAGGTGATATACAGATCTCACAAAATACGCCAACATCGATGGCACCTAATTTTGGATTTGGTGTGTACTACAATACTAAAAAGTTCTATGCCGGTGTTTCTATTCCACGTATGATAGATGATGGATATATGTTTGACAACAGTGGAGCTTTTAAGCAAAAGATCAGCTTCAATATTTCTAAATTCCATTATTATATCACAACCGGTTATGTTTATGAAGTGAACGAGGATCTTCGCATTAAACCACAAGCTATGATCAAGATCGTAGCAAATGCACCGGTGCAATACGAAGTGAATGTGAATTTTTTAATTAAAAGCATGTTATGGGCTGGAGCATCTTACCGCAGCGGATCAAACGTATCTGCGATATTAGGTTGCCAGGTAAATCCACAATTCATTGTAAGTTATTCCTACGATTACGGATTGAATGCTATTCAAAAATATTCGCAGGGCTCACACGAGATCGCTTTAGGATATTTATTCTCTTACAAACAAAAAACAGTTATTACCCCAAGATATTTTTAACATGAAACGATTTTTTCAATTCATAGCGCTTCTAAGTTTATCTGCTTCTGCTCAAAATCCATCCATGGTGGCAGGTGATAAGCTTTATGTGCGTAAACTTTATGCCGAAGCAATTCCTAAATACGAAAAGGTTTTAAAGAAAGATAGTTCTAATACAGTAGCCTTATCAAAATTAGGTGAGTGTTATCGATTAACGAATAATATTAATGGACAAACATTGTGTTATGGTAAATTGGTTAATGCAGGTTCAGCAACTGATATTCAAAAATTGCTTTATGGAAAGGCATTGATGGAGAAGGGGAATTATGAGCAGGCAAAAGGAATATTTGCGTCTTACTCTGCCGACAATAGAGGTTCCAACTACGTAAAGGGTATTACCAATATGGATAAAATGAATAAGAACGCCGATGCTTACGTTGTTACCGCGGCTCCATTTAATTCAACCGATGATGATTTTTCTGCGATAAAATTTGGTGAGAATACTGTTTTTACTTCGTCACGCACTAAATCAACTTGGATCACTAATAATCATGGTTGGACAAATAAGCAATATTACAATGCTTACGCAACAAGTCGTGATATGAACGGGGAGTATTACAAACCTCAAGAATTTTTAGATGATATTAATTCAAAATTCAATGATGGTCCATTATGCATTGCTCGGGACTCAGTTTCAATTTATTTTACACGAAATAGTTATGGGAAAAGAAATAAAGCAACTGATGGTTCGTATAAATTAAGAATATTTAAAGGATTTATAACAGGTAATGCTTTGTACATGCCGCAAGATCTAAGTTTTAATAGTAATAATTATAACTGTGCGCATCCTGCAATTTCTTTTGATGGAAACACTTTGTACTTCGCATCTGATATGCCGGGCGGTCAAGGAGGAATGGATCTTTATTTATCGGTAATGCAACCCGATAGTTCGTGGGGAACTCCAATTAATTTAGGAGATAAAGTAAATACGGTTGGCAATGAGATGTTCCCGTTTGTAACAGATGATAACGTACTTTATTTTGCTTCTGATGGAATGGAAGGCTTAGGAGGTTTGGATGTTTACGAAACACGATTAAAAGAAGGAATGCCATCGCGCGTTTACAATATGGGAAAACCGGTGAATAGCGAGCATGATGATTTTTCGTATTACGTTTATGGTGATCAAACAGTTTATCCTATCAATGGTTTTGTAAGCTCTAATCGTCAAAAAGACGGCATGGATGATGATGTTTATACATTGCAGATATTAAGAAAAGTATCGCGTGGTAAAAATGTTACTTTTTTATTAAAAGATAAAGACAGTGGAGAAATGCTTCCCAATGTAAAATTACTTTTGAATGGAGATACAGGAACTACAAATGATAAAGGAGAATTTTATTATTTAATAGAAGACGATATCGAATATAAGATCGCTGCCAATAAAGAAAAATATTTTGATAATACCGATTCGTTGAACACAAAAAGCTCAGAGCTTGATGAGTTCACTAAAACAATTTTGTTGGAGAAAGATCCAAATCTTTCGTTCCTTGCTTTTGTAACGGATGCAAAAACAAACGAAGGCTTGAGTGATGTAAAGATCAGGATCAAAGATCTGTTCACAAAGCAAGTATTTGATAGCGCGCTTACTTCACCCGTAGGCGAATACAGAAAATCATTAGCAGGAAGAAAGATCGGAGATAAACTGGCCTACGAGATCACCCTGGAAAAGAAAGGGTATGTTACAAATGTATTGAATTACACTGCTGAAATTAAAAAAGAAGGCGAGATCAAATTACATGAAGAGTTGAAAATGACCCTGGGTAAAGCATTAGTAGGAGTGGATCTTGCAAAGATCATTGAGATCAAACCAATTTATTTTGACCTAGGAAAATCAAAGATAAGACCAGATGCTGCCGTTGAATTAGATAAGGTTGTGAAGATCATGCTAGAATATCCTAATATGTACATTGAATTAGGCGCACATACCGATTGTAGAGGAGTTGCAGGTGCAAATAAAAAACTTTCTGATGCACGTGCGAAAGCTTCCGCAGCTTACATTATTAGTAAGGGAAAATTCAAAAAAGATCGTATCCTTGGAAAAGGATATGGTGAGGTTAAACTATTGAATGCTTGTGCTTGCGAAGGCAAGATCCAACCAAAATGTTCGGAAGAAGAGCATTCGGTTAATCGCCGTACTGAATTCATCGTAACAAAAATGAAGTAATTACGGTTCATTTCTTTTTAAGTATTTAATTTATTATTTGTTTTACTTTGCCTTGTGCAAAAAACAAACCCATCTCAATTTGTAAATGCAGTAATTGCTTCTTTGCCGTTCGATCCCAATCAACAGCAAAGCGAACTCATACAAAAGATCAGCAATTTTTTATTTAGCACAAACGATAACGAATTATTTATTTTAAAAGGTTACGCGGGTACCGGTAAAACAAATTTAGTTGCTGCTGTTACAAAAGCGCTCCCATCTATAAAATTAAAAAGTGTATTAATGGCTCCAACAGGCCGCGCTGCAAAGGTTTTATCGAATTCGGCAGGAAAGGTTGCCAGTACTATTCATAAAAAGATATTTAAAAAAGACATGGATGAAGGACAAATGATGTTCTCTCTTTCTGAAAATAATCATAACGATACTTTATTTATTGTGGATGAAGCCTCCATGATCAATGTGGAATCTGAAAATTCGCTCTATCAAAATAATTTATTAGAGAGTTTATTCGAATATGTATTTAGTGGCACCAATTGTAAACTTATTTTTGTTGGAGATACTGCGCAATTACCTCCAGTTGGAACAGATAAAAGTGCAGCACTCGATCCAAAGTATTTAAAACAAAATTTTCATTTAACCGTTCATTCATACGAACTCACTGATGTGGCTCGTCAGCGTGCGCAAAGTGGTATTTTACACAACGCAACAAAATTGCGCGAATCTTTATTAGGCGAAAAATTTATTCTGCCAAAGTTAGAGATCACCAAAGATGTGGTGAATTTAACCGGTGATGAATTAGAAGATGCTTTGAATAGCGCTTATAGTAAATACGGCGAAGACGATGTGATCATTGTAACGCGAAGTAATAAACGTGCCAATCTTTTTAATCAAAACGTACGTAATCGAATTCGATTGTTTGAAGAAGATCTTTGCACCGGTGATAAATTAATGGTTGTAAAGAATAATTATTTTTGGCTGGGGGATGCAAAGGACGCAGGATTTATTGCCAATGGAGATATGGCAGAAATAAAGCGAATAGGTAAACGCGAAAAATTATATGGTTTCAATTTTACCGACTGTTCATTAAAATTAGTTGATCATGATTCGGACGAGCTAGATGTGAAGATCATTACCGATAGTTTATTTAGCGATGCGCCATCACTTACTCCCGAGCAACAACAGTTATTTTTTAGTGAAGTAATGCTCGATTGTGAGGATGTAACCGAGAAGTGGAAAAAGATGCTTTACCTTAAAAAAAGCCCATTTTTTAATGCCCTCCAGGTAAAGTTTAGTTATGCCGTTACCTGCCATAAAGCGCAAGGTGGGCAATGGCCCTGTGTTTTTATCGATCATGGCTTTTTAAGTGATGAAATGCTTGACCTAAATTTAATTAGATGGCTGTATACCGCGCTAACACGGGCAACCGAGCAGGTTTACCTGATCAATTTTAATCCCCAATTACTAGTTTAAATTAACAATCGGCTGCTATTATCTTTCATTTTTCGGCCTATTTTTAAGTCTTTTTTTTGTATTTTTACGGGAATTTGCATCATTTTTTGCATCAACTTGAAGAAACTATTTAGCATATTTATTTTATTCAGTATTTCCTACTCAGGTATAGGTCAAAGCTTTATCAGGCCTAACGAATGGAAAAAATACAAAAAGGAAGTATTCTTTTCTATGGGCGCTTCTAGCTTTTTGGGTGATCTTGGTGGCCGCGATCAAATTGGAAAAGATTTTAGTCCCGCCGATATGGACCTGCCTATGACTCGTGCAGCTTTAAGTGGTGGCTTTCGCTATAAAATTCAAAAGTGGTTCAATGTAACAGGAACGTTAAGTTATTTGCGCCTTAGAGGTGATGATGCTGAAACTTTTGAGCCTGTTAGAAATAATAGAAATCTTAACTTTAGAAGCAATGTTTTCGAAACTTTATTGAGGACCGAGTTTGGTTATTCAAGCGTACGTTCAACTCGCCGTTACTCTCTTAAAAAATCATTATCGGCTATGGTTCACAAACGCACGTGGGAATTGTTTGGTTATACAGGCGTTGGATTTATTTATTTTAATCCAAAAGGAAAAGCAGCTGATGGGAAATTTGTAAAGCTTTACAACTTGCACACCGAAGGTCAGGGTTTGCCTGGTGGACCAGCCCAATACAAACGCATTACAGCAGTTATTCCATTTGGTGTTTACTATAAAATAGTATGGGATAAAAAATGGAGTTTATCGTTTGACGCCTGTTGGAGAAAAACCTTTAGCGATTACATAGATGATGTTGGCGGAAGATATTACGACCCTATTGCTCTTCAAAATGCTTACGGCCCTTTATCTGCTCAAATGGCCGACCCTAGCAAAGGTGATGTTGCAGGAGCCACCAAGCCCGATGGAGCTGGTTTAGCTGCTCAAAGAGGCGATATTGA
>CAYYUS010000036.1:0-6638 GCA_964474925.1 uncultured Akkermansia sp.
CATTGGCGCATTTTGCTTAAGCGAGCCTGAAGCAGGAAGTGATGCAACATCGCAACGCACAACCGGAATTGATCAAGGTGATCATTATTTAGTGAATGGAACAAAGAACTGGATCACTAACGGAAATAGTGCTTCAGTGTATTTAGTAATGGTACAAACCAATAAAGAAGCTGGGCATAAAGGAATTAACTGTTTGATCATTGAAAAAGGAATGCCCGGTTTTGTGGTAGGTCCAAAAGAAAATAAAATGGGCATTCGTGCCAGCGATACGCATTCGTTGATGTTTGAAAATGTAAAAGTTCCAAAAACAAACCGTATTGGTGAAGAAGGTTTTGGATTTAAGTTTGCTATGAAGGTATTGAGTGGTGGACGCATTGGAATTGCTTCTCAAGCATTAGGAATTGCAAGCGGTGCTTATGAATTAGCATTGCAATATTCTAAAGAAAGAAAAGCATTCGGAAAAGAGATCAGCAAACACCAAATAATTCAATTTAAGTTAGCCGATATGGCAACCCGTATTGAAGCGGCTCGCTTATTGATCTACCGTTCGGCTTGGTTAAAAGATCAGCATTTGAATTTTGACAAAGAAAGCGCCATGGCAAAAGTGTTCGCCAGCGAAACCGCTATGTGGGTTACTACCGAAGCAGTGCAAATACATGGTGGATATGGATATGTAAAGGAATATCACGTAGAGCGTTTGATGCGTGATGCCAAGATCACTCAGATCTACGAAGGTACAAGTGAAGTACAACGAATTGTTATCTCAAGACAAGTTTTAGCAGGATAAAAAAAAGCCCCGTAAAATTTACGGGGCTTTTTTTATTTCTTCATTTTACTCTTAAAGATCTTTTCGAATTTCTCAACCTTAGGTTGGATCACATACTTGCAATACTGCTCTTGTCCATTTTGGTTAAAGTAATTTTGATGATAATCTTCAGCCTTATAAAATTCTTTGGCAGGGCTTATTTCGGTTACAATTGGATTAGGATAAGCGCCTGAAGCGTTTATTTCTGCTTTGTATTTTTCGGCTAATTTTTTTTGTTCTTCGTTGTGATAAAAAATAACGGAGCGATATTGTGTTCCGTGGTCGTTACCTTGGTAATTCAATGTTGTTGGATCGTGCGTTTTCCAAAACACTTCCAGTAATTCGTCAAAGCTTAATTTATTTTTATCGTAAGTTATGCGCGCAACTTCGGCATGTCCGGTGGTGCCATTGCATACTTCGCGGTAAGCCGGATTTTTAACGCTTCCCCCGCTATAACCACTTTCTACGGTTAATACGCCTTCTAAGCGCTGAAAAACAGCTTCTACGCACCAAAAACATCCTGCGCCTATGGTGGCAGTATCAATGTTAGTGCCAGAACCTGTTGCAGGTTTTATGCCTTCGCTTTTTGTTTCCATGTTCTTTATACCGTTTTGATTATTTTGCGCACAAGCACTTATAAAAAAGATAGCTGAAATAAATGTTGTAGCTCTTTTGAGATTTTTTGCCAATGTGTTCATACGCTAATTTACGAGGTTAAATTCAAAATATTCTCTAAAAAAAAAGATCCCGGTGCTTATCGGGATCAATTTCACAAACTTTAAGAGTTCTATTCTTTTTTCTGAGGAGGTTCTTCGCCTTCCATTCTCATTTTGTCAGGAGGATTTTTCTTGTCTTTTTTAGGCTTACCACCTTTTTCACGACCGGTAACTTCAAAATGTTTTTTAAGCTTATCGTTCTTTGTGATCTTATAAGTTCCATCCAAGTCCCACTCTAATTGAACTAACGAGATCATTACCGTTTGATTGGTTTCATCGGTAGCACTCGCTTCAATTTGTAAATAACGTACTTCTGTATCGGTAGAGTCTGTAAAGATCGAATCTTTTTCAATTCTATACTTGATCCACTTATAACCAAACTTTTCATTTAATAATTCACTGAACAATTTCCCGTTCTTAAATTCCATTACATCTTTCTGTAATTTCTTTTGAGCAACGCCATCTTTCATTTCGCTTAAGCTCATGTTAAAAACACGCTTATTTAGCGGATCTTTTTCTTTAGTTTGGGCCAAACCGAAAAAAGAAATGGACACCAATAAAATGGAGAAGTAAAATTTAGAAAGGGTCTTAAAACTGATCATACAAAATTGTTTTCTACTTGCTAATATAGTAATATATTTACAAATAGAAACTACCTATTTAGTTAAAATAAATTAACATGCAACCACTGGCGGAGAGGCTCAGGCCACAGGCTTTGAGCGATTATGTAGGGCAAAAAAAGATCATTGGAGAGGGTACTGCGCTCAGGAATGCGATAAAGAACAAACTTTTACCGTCGATCATATTGTGGGGACCGCCGGGCGTTGGAAAAACCTCCTTGGCCTTCATTATTGCCAACGAATTAAAGCGACCGTTTTATAGTTTAAGTGCCATTAACAGTGGTGTAAAAGATGTACGTGAGGTAATTGAAAAAGCTTCGGATAAAAATATTTTCAATACCGAAAAACCAATTTTATTCATTGATGAGATCCATCGTTTTAGCAAATCCCAACAAGATTCGTTATTATCTGCTGTAGAAAAAGGTGTTGTTACTTTGATCGGAGCCACAACCGAAAATCCTTCGTTTGAAGTTATTCCCGCATTATTGTCGCGTTCGCAAATTTATGTTTTAGAGCATTTAAGCGAAAGCGAACTTGTTGGAATTTTGCAGCATGCTATTAGTGGGGACGCTATTTTAAAGACAAAAGCGATAGAATTAAAAGAGACAGATGCGTTAATTAGAGTGAGCGGAGGAGATGCTCGTAAATTATTGAACGCACTTGAGATCGTGGTGAACTCAAGCGATAAAAGTTCTGTACTTATAACAAATGAATTGGTGATGGAAACCATTCAGCAAAATTTGGCAGTGTACGATAAAAGTGGCGAGCAGCATTACGATATTATTTCCGCATTTATAAAATCCATGCGCGGAAGTGATCCCAATGCCGCTTTGTATTATTTAGCACGCATGCTGAAAGGTGGAGAGGATATTTCATTCATTGCAAGGCGTATGATCATTTTAGCAAGCGAAGATATTGGCAATGCCAATCCAAATGCTTTGCTCATGGCAAAAACCTGTTTTGATGCGATCAATATTATTGGAATGCCTGAAGCAAGAATTATTTTGAGTCAGTGCGTGGTGTATTTAGCAACATCTGCAAAAAGTAATGCTAGTTATATGGCTATTGCGAATGCTTTTGACCTTGTAGATAAGCAGGGCGACCTTCCTGTGCCTTTACATTTACGAAACGCACCAACTAAATTAATGAAGGACCTGAATTACGGAAAAGAATATCAATACGCTCATAGTTTTGAAAATAATTTTGTTGACCTGGAATATTTGCCTGATGAAATAAAAGGTTCGCAGCTTTACGATCCGGGAAAAAATCCACGCGAAGAAGAACAAAGAAAATATTTGAGAAGTATTTGGAAAGAGAAGTATGGATACTAGTTTCTAGTTCCTTGTTTCTAGTTCTGTGTGTATAAACCAAGTCTTTTAAGAGCCATTAATTCTAGCTCGATACACACAGAACCAGGAACGTAAAACCAGAAACTAGTAACTACCACCCCAATATCCAAGCAAAGATCAACGGAGCAACAATCGTCGCATCACTTTCTACAATAAATTTTGGTGTATTGATATCTAATTTTCCCCAAGTGATCTTTTCGTTTGGTACAGCTCCTGAATATGAACCGTAAGATGTTGTTGAATCAGAGATCTGACAAAAATAACTCCAAAAAGGCACGTCATGCATTTCCATATCTTGATATAACATTGGAACAACGCAAATAGGAAAATCACCTGCAATTCCACCACCAATTTGAAAAAATCCAACGCCTTTACCGCCCGAATTTTTTGTGTACCACCCAGCCAACCAAGCCATGTATTCAATTCCGCTTTTCATGGTGCTTGCTTTTATTTCGCCTTTGATAACATAAGAGGCAAAAATATTTCCCATCGTACTGTCTTCCCAACCCGGAACAACAATAGGTCAATTCTTTTCCGCTGCAGCTAACATCCAACTATCTTTTGGATCGATCTCGTAATATTGTTTTAATTCGCCACTCAATAAGATCTTATACATGTATTCGTGTGGAAAATAACGCTCGCCTGCAGTGTCGGCGTCTTTCCAAATTTTATGAATGTGTTTTTGTAAACGACGAAATGCTTCTTCTTCAGGAATGCACGTATCTGTTACGCGGTTATAGTGATTCTCTAAAAGATCCCACTCATCTTGCGGCGAAAGATCACGGTAATTTGGAACGCGTTTGTAATGACTATGCGCCACCAAATTCATAATGTCTTCTTCCAAATTTGCACCTGTACAAGAAATAATATCAATTTTACCTTTACGGATCATTTCCGCTAAAGATTTTCCTAATTCAGCAGTACTCATGGCACCCGCCAATGTAACCATCATTTTTCCGCCTTCGGTTAAATGGGTTTCGTAGCCCTTGGCTGCATCAACCAAAGCAGCAGAGTTAAAATGTTTATAATGATGATTTACAAAGTTTGAAATTGGGCCTTTACCGGCTATAGTGTTTGTTGACATATCTCTTAAAAATTAATGGCCAAAAGTAAGGATTTACTATTAAAAAGAGCCCTTTTTCTGTTAACAAAATATAAAGCCTTTATTAGCTCTTTTTCTGAAGATTTTTAGCCTAAATTTGTACTATAAATGATTCAAAAAATCAGTCAGTATCTATCGCTTATCAAATTCAGCCATACTGTTTTTGCTTTGCCCTTTGCTTTTATTGGATTTTTTCTGGCTATTCATAGCGGTCAAGCTACTTTCTCGGTTCAAAAACTAGTAATGGTGATCTTATGCATGGTTTTTGCCCGAAGCGCGGCCATGGGGTTTAATAGATATATTGATAGAAAATTCGACGCAAAAAATCCTCGTACTGCCATTCGTGAAATTCCGGCGGGAGTAATTAGCGCTAATGCTGCGTTGGCTTTTGTGATCGTTTGCAGTATCTCTTTTGTTGTGTGTACGTATTTTATAAATGAGGTCTGTTTGTATTTGAGTCCTGTTGCTTTATTAGTTGTTTTAGGATATAGTTATACCAAACGTTTTACGCCTTTATGCCATTTGATATTAGGCGTAGGTTTAAGTTTAGCACCCATTGGCGCTTATTTAGCATTAACTGCGCAATTCGCTTTTGTTCCGGTACTTTTTAGTGTCTTAGTTTTTTTATGGGTGAGCGGATTTGATATAATGTTTGCATTGCAGGATGAAGATTTTGATCGCGGTCAGAGTTTGAGATCAATTCCGGTTTTGCTTGGAACAAAAAATGCCTTGCGTTTATCGGAAGCATTGCATGCAATTGCGGCAATTGTGGTAATGGCCTGTTTTTATTTTGGAGGCTTTCATTGGTTATTTGCAATTGGGGCTGCTATTTTTATAGGATTATTGATCTACCAACACAGTATTGTAAAACCAAACGATCTCAGTAGAATTAATTTAGCATTTGGTACAGTTAACGGAATTGCCAGCGTGGTGTTCTGTATTTTTGCCTGCGCTGATATGTATTTTTTATAGATGAAGGATCTATTTGTAAAGATACGTTCTATATTAACTCGCAAGCGCGTGATGTGGGTTTTTATCGTTTTTGCATTCTTTGTTTTATTTTGCAACAAACATATCGAAACAAAAACACAACCTTTCCTCTATAACAATATCAATATCCTGCCAAAAGTAAGAGTGGCACTGGTTTTGGGAACATCTAACAAACGCGCGAATGGCGATGATAATATGTATTTCAATAATCGTATCAAGGCCGCCTATGATCTTTATTACTATGGACGAATTCAAAAAATGATATTGAGTGGTGATAATAGTAAGGATTACTACAACGAACCTAAAGTGATGCGAAAAGCGTTAATGGATATGGGTGTTCCTGATTCGGCTATTGTTTTGGATTATGCAGGCCTAAGAACATTTGACAGTATGATCCGCGCAAAAGAAATTTTTGGTTTGGACACCGTTATGGTGGTATCGCAACGATTTCATAACGAGCGCGCGGTTTTTATTGCGCGAGAGAATGGAATTATTGCTTACGGATATAATGCCAGTAATGTGATCTATCAAAATCAGATGAAGGTAAAAGTGCGCGAGTTCTTTGCTAAGGTAAAATGCTTTTTGGATGTATACATTTTAAACACCAAGCCAAAATATCTGGGAGAAAAGATAAAGGTTTAGTTTTTTTATAACTTCATTAAATAAACTTGCACTTCCTGCTAGCAAAAGCACACATGCGTAAAAGTATAAGCCCATGTTTAAAGCGTGAGATGTTTGTTTCGCCGTAAGTTCTTTCGCGGTAACGAATAGGGACTTCCACAATTTTTAAATTCAATTTGTGCGCGCCAAATAAAAGATCAAAATCCCCAAATGGATCAAACTCTCCAAAGTATTTTCTGTTTTTTGTAAGCTTGATATAATCGGTTCTGAACATTACTTTAGTTCCGCACAAGGTATCTTTAAAACGTTGCTCTAATAACCAAGTAAACGCCCAGCTAAAAAAGTGATTACCCAAATAGTTCAAAAAGCGCATAGCTTCTTTGTCCATTGGGTAAACTAAACGAGTGCCATTGATAAAATCGCCCTTACCGCTGG
>CAYYUS010000036.1:6648-11637 GCA_964474925.1 uncultured Akkermansia sp.
CGTAAAATTTAGGAATATCTTCTGGCGGAACAGTAAGATCGGCATCTAAGATCATTAAAATATCTCCCGTTGCAATTTTATATCCTTCGCGTACGGCATCTGCTTTTCCTTTTCCTTTTTGTTGACCAATTTTTATATCATGTGTAGAAGCGTACTTTTTTTGGATCTCTTGAATTTTTGCCCAAGTATCATCAGTGCTGTTTCCTTCAATAAAAATGATCTCAACATGTTTTCCAAATTTAGGCAAACGTAAAATTGCATTTTCAATATTTCCGCTTTCGTTACGGGCCGGAATTACAACAGTAGTAGAATATTTGTTGTCGTACTTGGCATTATCAATTTCCGGTAACGGTTTTGCAAAACTGTAGATGTTAAAACTAAAGAAACGGAAGAAAGGAAATTTTGCGAAATATTTATTGAGAATAAATGATAGAATAGGGATGTAAAGTGGAAATATCAATCGCTTTGTATTACGATAAACATCAAATCCTGAAACAAATAATAAATTATTGATATCGCGTGTGCTTAACCAATTTTGCCAAGGCGTACGTTGTTTTAAACCGATCAATTCAGCAAATTTTATAACTGGCTCCCAAAATGAGTTGTAATACTGAACAATGATCTTTGTATTAGGATGACAGCATTTTTTTATTTGCTCAAATACATTTTGAATATCGTCTACAAAACCAATAAGATTACTTATTAAGATAAGATCGTAAGTTTGGTTGAGTTGAATATTATTGGCATCCATCAATACAAACTCTATGCCTTTAGCGCCATGTTTTTCTTTGGCCCAGTTAATGTACTCTTCGCTAAAATCTATTCCTGTTTTTTTGGAGCCGGTAATACTTGCCAAAAGATCGCCACTTCCGCAGCCTACTTCTAATACAGAGGCATCCTCATGAGCATAATAGGCGCAATAATCGCTTATTTCTTTCCAATAGTACCTGCTAACCACGCGTTTTTTGCGCTTTTGGGCGATCGAATTAAAATAGTCTCTGTATTTATTTTTACTAGGGGTTTCCATTATTCCGATGTAAAAATAAGGAATTAATATATATTTGTACCCTTATATTTACCTATGTTCAAAAGCTGGCTCCCCATAACGCGTATCAAGATCTTTGGGGCTAAGATATTATATCAAATTACTACCTTATTTGTAGGTAAAAAGCGCCGTGTAATTGACCGTGATGGGGTTAAATACGAGGTTGATCTTGCAGAAGGAATTGAGCTTTCGCTGTTCTTATTTGGCAAATTTCAGAGTCATATTACTAATAACTCTTTCTTAAAAATAAAAGAAGATTTTACCATTATTGATATTGGGGCCAATGTGGGTTTAATGACCATGCAATTTGCAAAATTGGTACCCAAAGGAAGTGTGTATTCGTTTGAACCAACATTTTATGCTTTAGAGCGATTGAAAAGGAATTTGGATCTGAATCCTGAATTAGCAAAACGTGTAACGGTAATTAATTCTTTTGTTTCAGAAAAGAGCGACGCTAATCCAAATATTGTGGCCTATAGCAGTTGGAAAGTAAATGGCGAAAGAGGCGAGAGCGATCATCCTGTGCATTTAGGAACACCAAAGGCGTCTGATGGAGTTCCATCTATTAGTTTAAATGATTTTGTAGAGAAGCAAGGCATCAAAAAAATTGATTTTATAAAGATAGATACCGATGGCCACGAATACGAAGTATTTAAGGGCGCAGATAAAGCCATTGCCAAATATAAACCGGTCATTATTTTTGAAATTGGTTTGTATGTGATGGATGAAAAGAAAATAGATTTCGATTTCTATTTTAATTACTTCAAAAATTTGAATTACCGTTTGGTGGATACAAAAACGGAGAAAGAAGTTGATCTTACCAATTATACAAAGTACATTCCAAGGAACGGAAGTACAGATCTTATAGCACTTCCAAAATAATTACTTTTTTTCGATCAGCACATTAAAACTGAACTCAAAAGGTTTATCGTTATTCTCAACAATGTAATTTCTGTCGATCAAAGAAATTTTCCCCTCATCAATTAACTTGAATTGATAATTGAGTTTGTCAAAGAAGTCGTAAAACTCAATAGCACTTGTGCCTGCGCGTTTAAAGCCGTGCGGCCAATACTCAGCAATTATTTTAATGTTATTTTGTTTGCTTAATAGGTTTTGCATTCCTTTAAATGCAGTAAGTTCAAAACCTTGAATGTCAATTTTAATAAGATCGATCTTCTCGATCTCCTCTCCCAACATTCCGTCAATACTCTTGGCATTTATCTCTTCTACCGAATCGTAATTATTTACCGGGTAAGTGCGATGGTCAACATTCAATAATTTCGACTTGTAAACTTTGATCACTTCTTCTTTATCAGAAACAGCCAAATTAAAAAGCTTAATATTTGCAATTGCATTTGTGTTCTTTACTAAATAATTGAAATTGGTCTTATCAGGCTCAAAGCAATATACTTTTCCTTTTGGCCCAACTAAATTTGAAATGATCTTTGCGTAAAAACCAATATTAGCGCCAATGTCTAATACATGATCGTTTGGCTTTATCAATTGTTTTAATAGTTCAATTTCGTGAAGATCATTCTTATTCTTAAAACGCGTGTAGGTAAAATTATAAAGCGGAAAGCAATTCTTATAAAGCCAGTTGCCTATTTTTATTTTGGTATAATTAAAATCCACGCTTAGTACCTTATCTCGTATAATGAAGCTTCTTCGGTTTCGCCAATGGTTTTTACCAAGCGCAATTTCTCAGGATATTTTTGAGCAATGGGAGCTGCAATGTTGTGCAAGGTGTTGATGATATCCCCTGTGTTTTTTGTAGGATCTATTCGTAAACTTGCCAAAAGGATATGCGTTACTTTATTGCGTTTAAAAATGGCTAATGCGCTGTCCGGATTAGATTGATTGGTTTCTTTATCCTTTGCAAATACCGAATAAATAGGGAAGAAGTGCTTTCCTTTTCCGTACACAAAACTCATAGGTGCTTTACGCGCAGCTATCAAACTGCTTTCGGGTAAGCTATCAGCACACCAAGCGCTGATCTTCAAATAATTTTGCCAATCAGGCGTGTAGCCGTAATAAATATCGCCTTTTAAATTTTTCGTAACGATCGGAATATTTTTTATGCCTCGCGTAAAACTCGAGATCAGCATGGAGCTTGTGATCAATACCAAAAAGCCAATGAACACACGTTGGTTAAAATTATCTTTCTTGAAGAATTCATATAACCCATAACTTATTCCTAAGAGCAGTGCAGGCATATGTACCAAAACAAAACGCGGTTGATCCCAACGTGCTTGAAGTACAAAAAATGTACCGAAACAAATAGTGCCTGCAAAAAGAAGTAAAAATGTAATTAGACTTTGTTTGTTCTTAATGGCTTTGTATAAACCAAAAAAAGTGAAGAAGAGTACGATCAGTGCGAAGAAAATGATCTTGCCATCCATTTTAGCAACCATCTCTCCATTTTGCTCTACAAATTCACGACCCGCATATTGTTCGTCCATAAAACCTAAGATCTGATAAAAGCGCTTGCCTAAATACAAGCCTATATTATCTGTAAATCTTCCAAAAAATCCTACAAGATCTTCTTGTCCTTGTGTGGCGTCATAAGGGTCTTTATTCAATAAAATGCTCATTTGCGATTTGTACTGAATGGCCGAATCTCCCCAAACCCATCCTTTAATAAGTTCGTATAAGAATTTGAATAAACCGAAAGATGCCATAGCGATCACCATTTTTTTGTACTCTTTTCTAAAAAAGTAAAAAACTGCAATGGCTGCAATACCAAAAATAAGAATGTTCTTAGCGAGTGTAAGCAACATCATTAATAAGCCTAATACAAGCCATCTTTTGTAATCTACTTTGATATTGTCGCTAATAGGATTCTCCCCAAAATTATACTTGCAAAAGAAAAAGAAGAAGGTTGCTTGCATCAACATATAAAATGCTTCGGAGAAGGTTTGACTTGAGTAATAGAGTACCAAATGGTTTATACAAATGAATGTGAAAACAAAATACTTTAGGATCTCGGGAACTCTTTTATCAAGGGCTTTATAATATAAAATAGCTCCAATAACAAAAAATATAAGTGAGAAGATCTTAAAGACGATAAGATTTGTTCCGAAAGCCAATGTTAATAGTGCCAAGAACATTGGATACATCGGCGCATTGGAAGTGTAATAGTAATTTGGAAACTCATGAACGTATTTATAACCGGCTTCAATGTATAATGAATCATCATGAGCCTCGCTCACGCGTGCGTTGAAACTAATAAGCGCTAGAACTATTCCGCTAAATAGAATAATAAAGAAGGTGCGTTTATGACTTAAACCCGCGCTTAGTTTATCGTATATTGTAGCAGAGCTTGCTTTTTTAGTTACAGTTTTTTGTGCTTTTGCCATATTCTTTTGCCAAAATTAGCAGGTAAAAATACAATTAATTCTCGTCTTCTTTATCTTTTGGTTCTTCTTCCTCTTTTTTGTTATTTCTCAAGAAGTTTTCTTTACTTGCAGGATTAGCAATGCTGAATTGGAACGAAGGACCTTTCTCCACATTCTGTTTTCTACCCTTTGATTTCATTTCCTTAATGGTTTCGTTAAATTCCTTATTTGAACTTATAACTTTCATGTTGCCATTAACATACTCAAAGTAGTACCATGTATTTGGATCCGGTTCAAGGTAAATGAAGATCCTGTCTTTTCTGTTCTTAGTTTTATCAATGCGAATGATGCCTGTAAATTCGCGATTGATCTCATTCTTTAAAATATTCCCTAAACCAATTGGTCCTTTTGTAATAAAATAGCCATTTCCATTTTTCTCATTGATCTTATAGGTTAAATTTAATTTATTAAAGAAGAAAGTTTTTTCCAATTCATCAGGGAATCGACGAATACTTCCATCCAAATTTAATTCAGTTATAAGGTTATCCGCTCTATCTTTTCCAACTAATTCCGCCAACCGTTCCCACTGCTTAGAATCTAGTTTTAAGC
>CAYYUS010000037.1:0-11610 GCA_964474925.1 uncultured Akkermansia sp.
TTATCAGCCGTTCTTAATTTGTAGAAACATTTCACAGGGTCGTTATAAAAACATTCAAACTTATAACCATTACGTAGGACATCATTAATACCATCTCCATCCAGATCCATTAGTTGTACTTCCGGATCACCTAAATTAAAAGAAGGAGCTTGAGTATAGGGTCGAAAACCTTTTTCATCCCATACTTTTTGAAAAGCGCCCGGAAAATAACCCGGCGTAACGCCATTTAATACTAAAAGATCTGTACGCCCATCTCCATTCGAATCAATAAAAGCTATCCCTGGTATACCCGCACCTTCTGCCTTAGGTGATGCAATTGCCGTATGGCTTGGGGCAATGTTTAAATTTAATGGCGGGCTAAATTTGCCATTTCCTTTATTACTCCAAAAACGGGAAACACCATTTAACTGAAGTATGTCTGGTATGCCATCTCCAGTTATGTCTACAAGTTCAAAACCAGGTTCCGCAAGTGAATTAATTGGCAGAGGTCCTGTTATTTCTTTCAATTCGCGTTTCACAGGATCAAAAACTGAATAGGCAAATTCTAATGGAGGCATAAATTCACTTTCACTTCCTTTATGCCCTTCTACGCTTATCGTATCTAATAACGAAACGCCATTAAATGGTAAATTACTTTTATAATTAAAATGAAAAGTTTTAGTTTTTATATTACTGATAGCATTCGTATAGGCTTCAATTTTAATACATCGTTTAGTAGTACGAACCTCAAAACCCTGTTTATATGCGGAAAAAGAATCAGGGCGATCTTCATAAATAAATTTCACCTCGCACATATACTTTGATACAGAGCCAAGGTTATACTTTGTGTATAGAATGGAAGAAAGATAAATTTGATCGTAAACATGAGGTGAACTACCTGCTATTTGAGGTGTAACAAGATCTCTTTCATAAATATATAAGATCTCATTACCAAATGTATCTTCGGTTTTTGTTAAGTGCCATGCATAAATAGCATTTCTGTTTTCAGGGTTGGCGATTACGGATGGATCGTTGGAAGTTAACCCAGGAGTACCGTACCAACTAATAAGACCGTCTTTACTTCGTACTTCCCAATAATGTTCACCGGTTGTTTTTTTGTGACGTACAATGCGTGCAAATAAACCTTCGGTTCGCGGACGGTAGGTGGTTTTTTCATAACCGATATTACCAGGTAATATTTCAGTATCAATTTTTATCGGGACAAGATCTTCTGCTCCAGATAAAATAAAAATGTCAGATTTATCTTCGTAAATTGGAATGCCTTTGGATGTTTTACGTGTTATGCCTACCATACCAATAGCCCATCCCATTCCAAAAACACCATTACCATTTCCTGAACTGTATCCTAATGTTAGATCTGGCTGAAATCCGTTTCTACCAGGAGGCACAGCGATAGGAACAGAAAAATTACCTGTACCCGTAAAAAGATCTGGCGAAAATTTTTCACCAAGCCCGCTTTGTGCCCCACCTCCTTGAGGGCTATTGATAGCAGAAGTTCCTTTTGTGTTCGCCATAGTTAAATATTTTATTTTGCCCCACTCATAATATTCTTTTCAAAAAACATTTACAATGGATACTTGGTTAATGTCGCTTTACATCCAACTAATAATGCTATATCCGTGACATTTCCTTTTGAGAATAATTCCCTGTTCGTGAAATTATTATCGAATACAAGAGTAAGATTCATTATAGGGGTATTACCAGGAGTATTTACACCAACAGAAAACACACCATTTACAGTTTTCTTATTCAGAGATGGGTTCGCTCCAGCCAAACTAAAATCAAAGTTTTCAATTTCATCTTCAAACTCTGTCGCTCTAATAAATAATAAGCTTAAATTGCTTCCGTCTAATTTGAGGTCCTGAATACCTTGCGGAAAAAATTCCCGCTTAAGTTGTACAGTAACAGCAAATGTAGATGAACCTGCTTGTGCTTCGCCCAATTCGTACCATTGATCAGGAAAATTATTTTTAAATGAAAAGCCTCGGTTAAATTGTAAAGCATTATCAATATCCAATAACACTTGAGTTTTGTATTGAAAGCTATCGAATGCAGTATATTCAACAGATAATATTACGTCAGCAATGCCACCGTAATCAAAACGATTACTGAACTGTGGCAATTTGAATTCCCAACGAGATTCTAAACCCATGGCTTCAAATGGTCGTAATAGTTCGTTTTGTATTGGCTGTAATTCAAATACACCAGAAGCGTTATTGGGAGAAGTAAGTGCTACCGAATCAACTTCTACGCGTCTGATTGGTATTTTCTGGAAAGTAGTTCCACCAATTACTGTGTAAGAAATAGGTTCTGCAGTTAAGGTTGCTTTAATACCATCATAAACTGGTAATAAACCAACCACAGTAGTTTTAACGCTGTTTACTAAACGTAAATAGTGCCCAGGAAAATCATAATCAAAAAGTTTATTCGTTAATTCAAAATTTATAACTCCAGTTTGTTTAAAGTTCTGAAACTCGGATGGAAAGTTTTGAGCCAATGAAATTATTTTGGTCATTTGTAATTTACGTTTATTTGTATCAAGAGCATGTTGTTCTAGTCGAGTAATATCTACTAACAAACGTGCGCTTCCTGTTAAACCTCTCCTGTCAATTTTAGTGTCAGAAGTACCTGAAGTAAAACCAGAGGATGGAGTTTCCCAATAATCGTCTAAGATAAAAGGACCGGCTTGTTCCTGTCTTTCAAAATACAATTGTCCTTCAGCTGTTCTGGCAATTGCGGTTGATAAGTTAAGCATATAACTATAAGATCGCTCTAAAACTCCTCCCATCCAGTTATACAATTCAGCATTGGTAAATTTATTTTTCAAAAAATCAACTGCTTGTTGGGCATGATCATTATTGAGTGTTGCTATTTCTCTTTCCTGTGTAACGATACGAATATTGTCATCAGAAAGCTTAATTTGTTGATTAGCTAAACTAATGTCAAAGCCTGTTAATTGGCTTTGGAATTGCCATTCTTGCTCACGACGTTTGAAGGATGCTAATTGTGAAAGAAAAGAAGACTGAGTTGATAATGCTGCAGCTACAGAACTTGACGCTGAGGCCAGTGCAGATAAGCCTTGTCCGATTTTTCCTAAATAAAAATCTGGTACGGATGCTGCTATGGACAAACCTGCTGCAATATATTGAGCTATTTCTGCTGAAGCTAAAAATTTCAAACTTCCATTTTCAAATCCATTTAAACCCTCAGCAATTAAATTATTATAATGAGCTTGCGAAAAATTAACCTTATCCAATTGTATTGTGGCTGATGTTCGTTCGTCTTTCGCTTGATTAATTCGCAGATCTTGTAATTTAATAGTTGCACGTGAAGTTTCCAGATCTTGCTTCGCTCTTAGCTGCGCATAATTTTCCGCATCCTCTTTTTCAAGTGACGCTAAAAATAAACTTTCCATTTGTTGAGCCTGCGCGGCAATTTGTTTAGCCCTTTCTAAAAGTACACTAAAACGATATTGTGTTGGCGCAAAATTATTTAGGCCCGGTAAGACAAGATTACCACTGGCTCCAATGATAGGAATACCTGTAGAACTATCTGTTGCCGCAGCAAATACATCTAACTCTCTAACTATACCTGCAATATTACGGCAATTAAATATTTTATAGAGCTCCAAATTACCCTTTAATTGCAAGGATTTATATACCGGATTTTGCGGCATACAAAAGTTATCACCAAAAGTTATTAAGGGCGCAAATGTTACAGGCATATTAATTGGTTGCAAACCTATAACTGATGGTGCATTATAATACCCTAAATTTGCCGTAATTGCTACATGGCCTGGATTCATTGGATTATACGCCAGATCACCGCTTAATAATTGTTGACCGCCTGAATTTTTAAATCCAAATTCAAGACTAGTTGCATTATCCTTAGGAGCTTGTAACAGCCAACTAATTTTCGCAGTAGCATCTGGTGTTGATACGTCCTCAAATGAAAGACCTGAAATGCCTGCAACTGCAACCGTGTACATATCACTAACCGAAGCGTTAAAATCCTTAGGGTCGTTTAATGCGAACAAATATCGTGAAGCATCATTTAATCTTTTGTCTTGTCCATCAATTACCCCTGTTATACTTTCAATAATTCCAGGAGGAGGGGTCGAAGTTTCTATTAAAGCGAATGCCGCTGCGAACTTTTCGGGGTACGTTTCATTCGTAGCTGAATTTAACAGGTCCGCAATATCTCCAGTAATACTGCTAATTACAGCTTCGCTACCTAATCCCGACAGATCGTCTTTTAATTTAGAATAAAGATTCCCCCAGGTTTTTGCCGTTTCCAATCCCACAGCGGCATCTAAACAAGCATTGGAAGTAACTACGCACATATCCGCTTTGTAATTAAGTTCTTTCACTTTTAAAAGATCGAGCGCTTCGGTATATAATTTACGGGCAATAGGTACCGTTTCAATAGTATCCATTGTAAACTCCCTATCTGCAAAGCCATCAATACATTGTATGATATTCATCAGCGTGTATTTTGTGTAGGCTCCAGCGCGCGTTTGCGCAATCAGATGTGGGTTCAAAGGATCTAGTAACCAATCTGGCGCTTGCGTAAATACATTTACTATCGTTTCTTCTAATTTAAGACCGTAAAATATTTTCCGTTGATCAATAATTGAATTTGTATAATCATAAACCGTACGATACCAGTTTAAAGCAGGAACATACTGGCCGCGTTTTTGTTGATCGAGTGCAAGTAGCATAGGTACAAAATAAAAACTCTCGTATAAAAGTTCTCTCACAACAGAAGGGCGTTTGATCCAACCCGTGGAGGTTCCTTGAGGTTGGTTCATATTCTTCTTTAATTTCAACTCTACATCTGCTTTCCTGATGCCCATGTCATTAATACAATCTGCTGATTGAATAACTATATCGGTAATTTTTTCAGGATGTAAAATGCAATAATTGGCAGTAGTACTCGCATCCAGAATTTTCGCTCCAAAAGATCGGTTTGAATTATCTTTCAATGCATATGTTCTTGGCGCGTCCCTTTCCTGAAAGAAAGGATAGATCTTAATTAGATTAGTAGGAATATTACTTGTTACTGCTGTTGCAACTATTGGAAATGGAACTGGTGACGTAATTGGGTCGTATGCTAACATATCACTATTAACCGTAAGTTTTGTAACCCTATACACATTTGAGGTGTCCCTATAATGTAAAATAATTGTATCATTGTCAAACCTGCTTTCAAAAGCACCTATAATTTCTTTTATTTGAAATACAGATAATGGTAAAGGCCAAGATGCTGTCTCGACTTTACCTAAAAAGCCCATATTAACCGCATTCGGGAATATAATTGATATTCCTGCGCGACCACCGCCAATTGATAATGGATGAAATATAGCAGTAACAGGTTTTAAAACATTATTAAAAACTCTGAGTTGATTAGCGTGCCAATGATTACCAGTACGATCATAATAATATTGAAGATGTACGTTGTTGGTTGCAGGATAAGGTATTACTGTAGTGGATGGTGGCACATACCACGAACCGGGTTTCCCCATTTGGTTGTGTTCCCAATGTCCGTCAACAGTAATGGTTTGATCGTGATTTACTACCTTACCATAAGAGAAAATAAAACAAGGGATTTCCCAGTCAATGCTAAGCTGACAAGCAGTTACAAACGCTGGTTGGATATCATCTAACGTTGGCAAATCTTCCATTTCAATTGGAGATGACCACGAACTTTCTAAATCAAAAAGTGGTTTTTTAATATGCCCCATTTTTAATTTGCCACTATCAAGATAACTATAAAATAAGTATAACGACAATTCTATAGGCGCCCAACCCGCACCCCTGGTACCTAATATATAACAACCCAAAAGTGTGATATTTTTTACTTCAATTGGTAATGGCTGCCAAAAACCAAGTCCATCCCATTCTTCAGTTTGCTTTATACAGCAATAAGGTTTTCCTGCTTTGGTTTGGCCAAAAAAGTAAGTTTCCCATTTAAGAATGGCTCCAGGACTACAACATTCGTTCGCAGTAATATCTTCGTAATAAGATCTGCCACTAGTACTGCAAACAATTTCAATTTCTTCAACATCGCGCAAATAATTTTGAAATTGTTTCGCTTCAAAACACGCATCTTCGGGACTAAAACGGTTTGCATTTCTAAGAGTATCTGAAAGCGTAAAAAATGCAGGGCTTTGTTTTCTTTTTAAAGTTGGATATAAAAGGTTTTCAGGATAAAGATAAACAAACATAGCAGATCGCCACGTTGCATATGAACCCAACCACTGCCACTCACGCGTAAAGTATGGAGCAATTAATTTAAAATCGCTGATAAAATCATCGTATACACCATTTTCTAAAGCAAAAAATAATCCTTGCAATGTTTCAATGGCAAAAGAAGCGCGTGAGTGTTTTACGCAACAATTATCTTTCGTCTCAACAAAATATGTTTTCGCTAAACGCTCCTGTGCATCTTCAAATAACTCACAATTATTAGTGAGCGCCCTTATAAGAGAATCTCTCATGTAAGGCATATTTATGTCTTCAGCGGCGGCTAATATGTCCTGCCATTTTTCTATTACTGCTTTTTCTTTATCAATTCGCGTTTGCAAAGTATCGAGCCATGCTTTACGAACATTGTAAGGCGAACGCCATTTATTGAAAGTAGGAAGTTCAGTAATAGGGAAACTAGAGACAACAGGTTTGTAAATTTGAAAATAATCCTGATCTAATAAAATACCCTGCGCATATTCTTCTTGTACTTGAGCGAAAGGTAAATTTACATTTCTAACATGGATCAAAATATCTATAACATCGGGGTATTCAGAATCAATCAGAGGAGAAGGGCCAGACGGAGTAGCATTTTCTAAAACTTTATATATCTTACTTAAAAATCTGTATTCAGTAAGAGACATTCCTAATTGTAATACATAAGGGCGAATATCTTCCTTGTTTATTTCTTTCAGAATAATATCTGTAAAATAATGTAAATAGTCTAATGGCCCTGGTGGCACAAAAGTACTTACTCTTCTTATCAATAGATCTATTTGTCCTTTAAAATTAGTAAACAATGCTCCTGCTGTTGGTACAGAAGGATTAATGTAAACTGCAATACTATTATACGCATTAATTAACGCAATTCGCCTAAGGTTCCATGTTGTATAAACCCAGTTAGCCGGAACAAAATTTTTGATATTTTCCGGTGGAATAATATCTGATTGAATGAAGGGCTGTCTGTTCCATGCGCTTAATGTATTTTGCCACAACTTTCTATTTACAAAATCTGTTCGGCCAGTCGCCATTCGCATTTTAATGACATTGTAATAAAACACAGGAGCACCACTTGGAAAAGTTCCTGTAATCTCTTGTGCTATCCAACCTGGCACTGCGCCGGGATATAACCGTTTACGTTTAAAAGCTGAGACAAGAATACTAATAGTCTTATCAAGCTGAGAAGTTGTTGGTAGTTTAACAGGATCGTTTAATTCATACGCACTTTTAATAGGAGCAATTTCTAAAAACTGATCGCGCGTTAACCTGAAAGCATTGAATAATACATCAGTTGCAGTCTTTTGTTTAAATAGATCTGGGCTTTGTAGATCATCCAATAAAAGCGATAAAGATGTGTATGGTAAAATATTAAAAGGTGTAGCTGGATTTCCCGTATTAATTTGATTTAGCATTTTTGTGAATGCATTTGGATCAAAAACAACAGTCTGAGTAAAAGCCTTAAACGTGTTAAACTGCCCTTGCAATATTAATTTTCTGGCATCATATAAATCGCGGTAAGGTTTTGCTTCCGGATTTACTATTAAATCCGTTACCGATACCAGCTCAGGATCAATAATAGCTACATGCGTAGAATTGATTGCGCCAACTGTTGTTGGAATAGTTTGTAAGCTAGGATCCCATGGGCCTTCCACAGGCTCTGTAATTGCGCTCCAAAAATATTGCCCATTCAGCATCAACATTGCAGGAGGTGTTGCTGAACCTTTAATTTCTTCTTTAACCCATGTGTCACGCAAAGGAGTTTTAGCAGAATTTCTAAATATGGAAGCTAACTGGTAAAGTTCCTCTGTCGTAGGCCTGGCAAAAGTGTACATCGAGTTCACATAGTTTTCAGCTTTGATCATTAGAAGCATCATCTGGTTAAATGCGGCTAAGGTCATATGCAAATTATTTTCTATGACAATAGTAAATTCCGTAACTGATGTACCTGCTGCTATAAACTGATACATCTGTTTTAACTTACCGTAATTTGTTGGTGCAGTAATAATAACCGGCCATGCCGGAACAGTCCATACTTTGTATACTAACGGGCTTGTCATACCTGCAGGAACCGGTGTAAGAAGTGTGTAGTTTTGATTGACTGTAAATAAAACATTTGAAATATCTTCCGGATTAAGAATTACATCCGTAAAAATTGGCACTTCCACCTCATAGATAAATTTAACATCACCAGCGATAAAAGCAGCATTTGGTCCAGGGCTGGGGAATGTTAATGTTACTTGTTGTGAAGTATTAAATGTAACAGTATTTATTAATAAAGGTGTTACACCTGGAGGAGCTGTTTGATAAGGAGAGGCGCCGACGGTACTTTCAAGTCGCGCGTATCCACCAATTAATTGATCGCTAAATACCGGGTTTGGCCAATTAATAACAATTGAAGTTCCTGAACCTACTATACTACCCGAAATAACATTAAGCACGCGCTTATATCTCATTTTAGGAGTAGCAGTTGCCGGTTTTAACATTGCAGGCTGAGTTACTGAAGGACTTGATTTTTTTAAAATTACGTCTGTGTTGGTTTGGTTTAATGTTAAATTCAAAACATTAAAATTATTCCAGGTTCCCGCTGGTCTTTCAATTTGAATGATATTCCCATCAAGCACATGGCTAACAATATCTCTGTCGAGCACTCTTAAAATTCTATTATTAAAATCTGCCGAGGTACGAGTTGTATTAGTGTTATTGTTTAAACAATAAGATAAGAAGTTATCCGTATCCTTTTTACGATTATCCCAAAGAGCTTTTGCATAGCTGGAAGTAAGATATGTCATATCGATCCAGCCCATAATGTCAGGATCTATTATAGGCTTCCAATTACTTTTGAAAGTAGCGTTGTTTGCAGCAACTACATTTTCTCGGCTATAATCAGTAAATGAGTAATCTTCGTTTTTCCATGCATTCCTTAAATAAATTGATCTCCATTGTTCCATTATTGACAAAGGAGTATTGGTTAGAACATTGCGTTTGGTATCTCTAAAACCAAATACAGCTTCTAAATTTACAGCGGTTAATTTTTGAAGTGGATTAACATTTGTAAGTGTTAGCCACATTCTGTCAGCGGTAAAATTCGGATAGATCGGATCATACAAAGGAATCCCCAATTTATTTGCTAATGCTTGAGCTACTATAATTTTTTCTGATTCAGGTTTTGTAGTTATAACATCTCTCAATTCTTCAATAGAAGTTCCTGATTCTATAAGTATTGACTTATAAGTTAAAAGCAGAAATTGGTTTCTCTCAGTTGTAAGCTGGGCATGTGTGCAGGAGAAATTGTTCCGTTGGCGATTTTAATGTCAACTAATTTTTCAAATACTTCTGTTACAAGTCTTACTCTGCAATACTCATGGTGTAATGTATCGCAATCAACATTCAAAGTGCCAAAGGGTTGCAAAAATTTATCTGTTATTAATGTTACAAAATCATTAATAGAGCCGCCTGGGTTATATAATGGCGTTGTAGTATGCTGTATGTGAGCAGCGCCATATTTAATTAGGTCAAGTAAATAAGCAAAAGGACTTACTCCTGATTTACAGTCGTCACATCCGCAGGTATTAACTGCATTCGCTAAAGAAGTAGTAATAAAATTTGAACCCGGAACATTTGGAGTTGCTGGATTAACTAATTGAAGATCTGTTAAAAAACCACCTAATAGGTTAGTAACTAATACTTGGTTTTGAGAAACAACTTCATGGATTTTCGCAGCTTCAAAAAGAGGGAGGGTTGCATCAACAACATCGTTTAAAAATATATTTTTCGGTGTGTTTCCAATCTTTTGAATGTTTCCATAACCTAAAGTAATCAAACGTTGGTTTTGAGAGGGATCAGAATTCACGGAAAAAAGATCCACGTGACCTTGTAGTGTTTCCAATTCAACAGGACCTACATCAGGAGTCGGAAAATCATTAATGTAAGTGATAGGCCCAGCCTTACGCACTTTATCTGCTGTAGTCAACCCTTTAGAGGTTAAAAAGGATTCAAAAGCCGCAGAAAAAGTAACCCCGCTTATAGTTTGTATATCTGATAAAGTTGGCGAATGATCGATTGGAACTGGAGGTGTTCCGCCTAGTAGCACCAAATGAACGTTGGTGTCAGTTGGCATTAATGTAAATTCTCCAGAATAGACTGGCGGTAAACCACCGCCGCCGGAATTAAAGACATGTAATCCAACCTTTACAAAATAAGGTTCCTGATTTTTTACAGTTCCAAAAAATGCTTCAAATGGAGTTCCTGTTTCGCCAAGAGTTCCAACACTTACAGTTCCACTTGATGTTGATGGTTCATAAAATCCATCTATTACGACGGTTAGGTTTTCAGGAAATTCAAATCTTGTAAAATTAAGTACGCCTAAAGAATCCCATTCTAAAGTTGAATTATTGAAACCATATATCTGTCCTTTTTTATTTATATTAACCGCGTCTATGTCACTTGTAAGTCCAATACTCGGCAAGATCTTATGGTAATTCCCCGACCCGTCTTTAATTTGGAGAAGATCGTCATGAACAACAATGTCCCAAATCAATGTATAGATATTTGAACCTGTTCCGTTTGAAACTTCCAAATAATTTTCTTCATCTCTTCTGTCAAAAGGACCATCAACAAAATAGTTAATAATTGTTTCAATTCCAGGCTTAATAACTACTATCGGTTGTAAAGGAATTGTAAGTTGAATATAACCTTCTGTGTCGGGGTTTAAAGTTATTTCTTCCTGAATATCACCTTCTGCACCAAGAACCGAGAAAATTGCTACAAGATCATCTGGCACTGCCTGATGTAAATCGTAGTACAATTGAAAAAGAGCAGAATTTGAAACCGGTAAAGTATTACTGATATTCGGTACGATTTCATCAGGGAGTTTTCTAACTTCTAAATCAGTAATATCAATCTCAATTGGGGCAATTTCATTATACCCTTCGTGTAAAGTTATAACTGGAATTGTAGTAGTTGGATTAACAGTAGTGCCGTTAAAAAATATTTTCGCAAAAACATCGGTTATTTTCCCATCTACTATATAATTTATGGGGCTATCGATTCTTAGATCGATAGTGAAATTTCCACTATCATCAGTTAAACCCTTGCCTAGGAATATAGTATTCAAAGCACCTTTATGCAAGAATTGAATTTCAATATTAGGTTTATTTGAAGTTGTAGGCGGTAATCCACTACCAGGAGAAAATAAACATGCAATGTGTCCTTGTATTCTGTAGTTTCTATTATTCATAAAAGTGGGTTTTAATGATTTTATTTTTTATAGTACTAAATTCTATTAACGAATGAACGTGCTCTATATTTTAATGATATTATTAATTTATTAAGTTTCTATTAAATTGAAAATCCAATTACTATTGTA
>CAYYUS010000038.1:0-11456 GCA_964474925.1 uncultured Akkermansia sp.
GAATGGAGCTGTTGGTGGTTATGATGAGCGCGTATTAGGAGTTCATGTAGATCGCTTGAATAATTTTGTTTATGCAACAGGAACAACATGGGGATGGGGAGCTTCCGCTAATGATATTACTTTTGGTTCGTGTTATAACAATGCTAATTATGGTGATGCCGACAATATCTTTCTCGGAAAGTTCGACGCAAATGGGAATTGCCAATGGATGGTAACTGCGGGTGGTGAGAGTGATGATCATGGTTTGGATATTGCTACTGATAAATATGGAAATGTTTACTTAACCGGTTTTGTTTCTGATAAGTATGCAACGGCAATGCCGGCCGTGTTTGGAACATTTTCGGTAACGGTACCTATTGGCGATTCTTTAGCCTTTGTTGCAAAACTTTCGCCAGCCGGTATATTTCAATGGGTACAAACTTTTGGCGGACATGATGGTGAACGCGATCATAAAATTGAAGTAGATAGTGCTTGCAACGTTTACGTTGCCGGTGGATTTTACGGAACAAAAACATTTGGTACAACAACACTCACTGCAAATGGCGTTGATATTTATGTAGTGAAGTATGATAAGAACGGAAATTTTATTTGGGTAAAACAAAGTGGAAGTATATTGGATGATAGAGCAAATGGAATTACGATCGACCCATCTCAAAAAATTTATATCACAGGGGAATTTAGAGATACGTGTGTTTTTGGTAACGACACATTGAATAATAATGGCGGGCCAAACGGCAGAGATATTTTTGTGGCAAAGTTAACCACGGATGGTGTTTGGAAGTGGGCAAAAAAAGCAGGCTCAGGTGCAGGTGGCGAAAGAGGGAATAGTATTTGCAACAACACTAAAGGAAATGTTTTTGTTACCGGAACATTTGCCGATACTGCAAAATTTGGTGGATCTATATCGCTTATTTCAAGTCCTTTTAACACGGTTGATGTTTTTGTTGCGGCCATTGATACCTTGGGTAAATGGCGCTGGGCTGTAAAAGGAGGAGGCGCATTAGAGGATAAAGGAAACGGAATTGCGTGCGACGACTCTTGCAATATTTATACAACAGGTTGGTTTGATCAAGTGGCAAGTTTTGGACCACATAATTTAACGTCGACAGGAAGTAAAGATATTTATGTAGCGCGTTTAAATAGCACTTGCTTTACGTATACTACAGATATAATTAATGGATATCAAGATCTTGATCCA
The DNA here is from genome assembly GCA_964474925.1 of uncultured Akkermansia sp. Classification (GTDB taxonomy): domain Bacteria; phylum Bacteroidota; class Bacteroidia; order B-17B0; family Aurantibacillaceae; genus Aurantibacillus. The sequence goes on from CAYYUS010000038.1 coordinate 1,199, forward strand.
AACCGTTTGTATGGCTGTGTTTTTCCGAATCCAACAACTAATAATTTGCAAATAAAGATCAATGAAGGAAATTTTGATCCGCAAAACACGCGCATAACATTTATTGATATGCTTGGCAAAGAAGTAAATGTTGAAATGATAAGTGGAAAGGATCTTTTATTTGATGTTACATCATTGCAGAACGGCATATATTTTGTTGTGATTAAGAATGGAAGCGCGTCAACAATAATTAAATTTATTAAGCAATAAAGATCCGGATACTATAATAAAAATGGAAACACTTTTTCGAATAACTCTTATCACGCACATCATAGCGGGTTCAGCGGCATTGCTGGCCGGATTATTTGCCATTCTGTTTAGAAATAAAATAAAATGGCATCGTCCATGTGGTAAGGTTTATTTTATAAGCATGAATATTATTTTTGTGAGTGCTACGTTCATGTCTATTTATCACACAAATCTATTTTTACTGTGTGTTTCTTTTTTCACATATTATTCTGCCCTCACAGCTTACCGTTCGTTAAGTTTAAAAAAATTACATCTCGATCAAAACCCTGCTAAGTTAGATTGGGCCATTGAGATTTTTTTTGGAACCATTCATGTTTGTTTTGTGGCATATGCCATAAGTATGTTGTTGAAGGGGCATCAAGCCTTAGGAATAATAAGTTTAGTATTTGGTTTGATCGGGCTCATGAGTAACAGAACTACCATTAATCGCCTTCGAAAGAAATTGGATTACAAAAATTACTGGTTACTTGCTCATATAGGCGGAATGTTGGGAAGTTATATTGGAGCTATGACAGCATTTTTAGTTAACAATGGTCAGTACATTCATGTTCCGGGAATTGTTTTGTGGTTAGGACCAACCGTTATTTTTGTTCCGCTTATTTTTTATGAGATCAACGTTCATAAAAAGAAGAGTAAGAGGTTTGACGAGAGCAAATAAGAATAGTAAGTGTTATCCAATTATTAAATATAGTATTAAAACATGAGCATTAAAAAATTACCATTTACATTTAAAATTCTGACGCTATTTTTTATGGCGTTTGGTTCCTTCAATTCTTCAGCTCAAACTAACCTAACCGATAATGGAAATCAAGATGAGATCCGCGCCTTAGAAAAAGCTAAGAAGGAGAATGCCAAGGAAATGGAAGCTTTTGAATTATTCACAAAAGATTTTAAACATTCAAAAAATGCGGCGGCTAAAGCAATGCCTTTGCCTGATACATCATGCATCGTAACTATACCTGTGGTAGTTCATGTTTTTCATCCTAACGGTGCAACCGGTGTTCCGTTGAGTCAAATTGCTTATGCGATCAACGATCTTAATATTACTTTCTCTGGTCAAGATGTAGATTACGGAACTGTGAATGCTGCTTTTGCAGGAATAAAATCCTACACCAAAATTCGATTTGCTTTAGCAAAGATCGATCCAAATGGAAATGCAACAAATGGCATTGTATATTACAAGGATAAACAAGTAGGTTATGCCAACAGCCCAATGTGGGATAATGAAATAAGTACAATTGCTTGGGATAATTATAAATATTTTAATATTTATGTGATGAACGATCTTTTTGGAAATGGCGTAACTAATAATTCAGGATTTTGTTTTTATCCTAATTCCGGAATGACAGCTGCAGGAAGAGCGCGCATGGTATACAACTATTCTTATCTTGGTTTTGGCGGCTCCTCATTCAATAATTTAGAATTCAACCAAACATTTACACATGAGTGCGGGCATTATTTGAACTTGCTTCACACGTTTGAAGGAACCAATTGTTCGGCTGCAGGAGATCTTTGTGCCGATACACCTCCTACCGCTGTAGCAGGCGCAGGTTGTAACGCCACACAATGTACAGCTTTAATTAATGGCGAAAATTACATGGACTATAATGCAAGTTGCTACAAGAATTTTACCATGGATCAAAACACACGTATGGAAGCAGCATTAATGCATCCGGCGCGAATTACACAATGGCAGTATGATAATTTAGTGGCAACAGGAATTCTTAATCCTGCAAGTACTAATAGCTGTGTTAATGCAAGTCCATTCTTTTCATTCTCAAAAACGCAATTGTTTGAAGATATTTTAAACAACGGTGCCATTGCAACGCCCCCTATTATTATTTATGCTTGCGGTGGTGCACAGTTTGCAAGCACTGCTCAAACTTTGGTTCAAGGCACAGATTACACCATCTCTAATTTACCTATGGGATTAACTACATCCATAGTTACTTCCGGTAATGGTAAAACCGCAACGCTTACGCTTATTGGGCAAGCGGCGTTTCACGCTACAGTAAATACAGTAAGCAATATGAATTTCGCTTTTACAAATGCAGCGGTTGTTGGAGGAAGTGTAACGGCCATAACCAATTACTCAACTACACTTAAAATTAAATTTTACGATCCATGGGGATTAACGTGTGTAAACGCGTTGAGCATAAGTGCCACTCCTTCTGCTACCTTGGCCACATTTCAAACTATTGGCAACGTTCCAAAAAATTATGGATTAAAATTTAGCGCTGGAAATTTTTATCTTGAAAATTATGGGCGCGGCATTATAACCACTGCTGCAAATAGTGATAATATTGTTTTTTTACCTGCAGGAACATTAATTGGGCCCGCCAGTGTTTGGAGAACCGGAGGAAATTCAGGGGTGTTATATTCTTCTTCTCATAATGTACTCGATGGCACAACAGGTTTCGTTGGCTTTAGAATGCAAATAGGTAACGATTATTATTATGGCTATATGACCATACAAGTTTCATCTACGAGTGGCGTAACACTTATAGAATATGTGTATAGTAACAAACCCAATGAGCCTGTAACAGCAGGTACAAATTGTTTGAATGTTGGAATTTCAAAAAACGAAGCAATCAACATGCCTGTAATTTATCCAAACCCTTCTTCTCATATCATTCACATTAAGAATATGGATACAAAAACAATTTCTCAACTTGTTATTATAGATGTAATAGGAAGAAAAGTATTAGAGCAAAAAGAAAACACTTCTGAAATACATATTGAACATTTGAATAAAGGCATGTATCTATTACAGATCACCTCAGAAGGAAAGACGTATTCGAGTAAGTTTATAAAGGAGTGATTCTTTTCACAAATAAAAGCCTCGCAAATTTTGCGAGGCTTTTCTCAAACTGTATCCCAACCGTATTATTGATAAACACAGATGTCAGTTCATGGTATGTATTTTTAAAACTTAGAAAGATCTTACGGGACCAGCTCAGTATGTAATTTAAATTATACAGAGCAAAGTTACGTACCCCTATTTCAGAAATTGTTACACGATTTCAGAAAATGTTTACAGATAAAACTATAATGTTTGAGGGAAAGGGAGTCATATTATTCTCTCAGGGTATATAAATACCTATGTTTTAGGGTTTTGTAATTCAAAAAATCCTCGAAAAATTTGCATAATTAAAACTTAGCCCTTACATTTGTCGCCCAATCAAAAAGAGGGGGGTTAGCTCAGCTGGTTCAGAGCACCTGCCTTACAAGCAGGGGGTCACTGGTTCGAACCCAGTACTCCCCACTCAACAAGGACAAGGCTTTCAGGATTTCTGAAAGCCTTCTTTGTTTTGGTGGAGGTATTACAGATTAAAAAGATGCAAGGATCTAATTATATTATTGATACAAGCCAATACAAAGGGATCGTTAAAGTTTCATTTAAGGATAACCATGAATTTGGGATTCAAGACGCTAAAGAATTGCTAGAGGATCTGAAAAAGATATATCAAGGAAAACCTTTGCCGATCTTGAAGATCCCCGGAAAATACTCTAGCATTGACAGTGAGGCCAGAAATTTTATTTCGAGTGTGGAGGGAATGCAGTGTTCAGCAGCTGAAGCCTTAGTAACAACGTATCTGCCCCATCGCATAATTGGAAACTTTTATATGCGGGTTAATAACCCGGTAAAACCAACTTCATTTTTTGAAACTGAAGAAAAAGCGGTGGAATGGCTTTCGAAATTTATTTAAGCCATTTCAAACTGCATCTTGCTAAGCTTGTGATAAAGGCCCTCTTCGTGCTTCATAAGCTCTGAGTGGGTTCCTGTCTCTAATACAACACCTTTTTGCAATACCACTATTTTATCGGCATTTCGTATGGTTGATAAACGATGCGCTATCACAATACTTGTTCTGCCAACCATTAACTTCTCTAAAGCTTCTTGAACTAAATGCTCGCTTTCGCTATCTAAACTGCTTGTGGCCTCATCTAAAATTAAAATACTTGGGTTCTTTAATACCGCACGAGCAATGGCAATACGTTGACGCTGTCCGCCTGATAATTGAATTCCTCTTTCGCCAACCAAGGTTGTGAATTTATCGGGAAAGGACTCAATGAAATCGTAAGCATTTGCTTTTTTTGCAGCTTCTTCAATTTCTTCTTCTGTCGCATTCGGCCTTCCGTAGGCAATATTATCTCTAATGGTTCCTGCAAATAAGATCACATCTTGCGGCACTAATGCAATTTTTTTACGCAGATCGGTTAACGAATACTCTTTCGAATTTTTTCCGTCAATAATGATCTCTCCGTTTATTGGATCGTAAAAACGCGAGATCATAGAAGCGATCGTACTTTTTCCAGATCCGCTGGAACCCACAAGGGCAACCGTTTGTCCAATATTGGCCTTAAATGAAACATCCTTTAAAACAACAAAATCCGGCCGCGTTGGGTAATTGAACGATACATTTTTAAATTCTATCTCACCACTTTTTGTCTTCACTACATCAACCGTATTTCCAAGATCAATATCTTCAATGGCGCCATCAATTAATTCAAATACTCTGTCGGTTGCACCCAACGCACGTTGCAACGAAGCGATCTGTTCGGGCAAACCGCCAAGCGAACCGGCAACAAATAAGGAGAGCATCATAAATGTACCAAATGCTTCAGCTGTTAAAGTTTTATCAACCTTTAAAGCAAACAACATTTGCCATAAAATAAAGAACACCGATCCAAACACAAATACCATCACAAACGAAAAGAAAAGACCTCTGAAAATTCCGTACTTCAATCCAAACTCACGAATTACATTGGCTACCTTATCATATTTTTTTATCTCGTATTCTTCATTGGTAAATGTTTTTACATTCGTAATTCCTGTTAGTGCTTCACCAACAACAACATTCGATTCTGCAATTTTCTCTTGGTATGTTTTAGAGAATTTCCTGATCTTCCTCGCAAATAAAATAGAGACAATAGTTAAAGGTGGGATGATCACCAAGAACCATTTGGCAATTGGTCCTGAGGTCATCACCAAAATAACTAATCCTCCAACACCAACAATGGTTTGTCGTATTAACTCAGCAATTGTGATCGTGAACGCATCTGAAATAACACTGATGTCGGTAGCCATTCTGCTACTTAATTCTGCCACCTGACTTTTAGAAAAGAAACTCATTGGCATTTGTATCAATCGCTTGAAGGTATCTAGTCGTAATGATTTTAGAATATTTTCGGTTACTTGTGCAAACAAATAAACGCGGCCAAACGAGAACGCGGCTTGTAAAAGTAAAATACCAAGAAGTACACCACCAATTTCCATTAACTCAACGCGCACGGTTTCAGCATTCTTGGTCTCTTCGGCAAGATAGCCTAACATTTGTCCCGATTTTAAAGGAAAGATCAAACCAACACCCGCACTTCCCACTAAAAAGATCATTCCCAACACAAACTTCCACTTGTGTTTGCCTAAGTATCCAAAAAGGCGCAATGACTTTTTAAGATTAGCTATACTAAGCTTTGCCTTTGGTAATTCGTCGGTATCGTTATTTGTAGGACCTGCGCCCCTTCGGCCTTTTGCCATAGATCAAAAAATATGGGCAAAATTAGGGTTTTTTCGAGGCATAGCTGTCATATAATTGTAATGAGGCCCACCGTTTACCGCCATTTTGCGTCTGTTTACCGCTTTCCTGCCGGCCGGACAGGCGGGTTAATAGGGTAAAATTTATTTGCGGATTAAATAAATTGCCTATATTTGCAGTCCGTTTTAAAAAGTATAAAAATTAGAAAACATGAAAAGGACCTTCCAACCATCGAGACGCAAGAGAACCAACAAACACGGGTTCAGATTACGCATGGCTAGCGCTAATGGACGTAGAGTATTAGCTGCACGTAGAGCTAGAGGACGTAAGAAATTAACAACTAGCTGCGAAAGCACTCATAAGTAATTAATAATCAATTGATTATATATAAATCCACCTCAAAAGGGTGGATTTTTTATTTAACGGAAATCATTAGTGCTATTCCAAGAACTCACACTAAGATTATTGCTGAAGGCAAACGTAAGATAGGCCGTAATACCCATATTGAAAATGAGGATATGAAAAAAAGCACCTACACGATACATGCCCCAATAATCTGCCCCTTCTGGTAGCCATATTAAGCGTGTAGGTAAAGTAACCGCTAAAATTGCCGATACCAAAGCCACGGTAAAAACTAAAGTTTCAAAGCGACGCATGGGCCAATTAAAAAATTTACGATGCTTATTTAACCCACTTCCCCATTTATGAATGAGGTAATAATTACCATGATCAGTTGGCGCGAATAATAAAAGTTCTTCATCTTTTCCATCCGCCCTAAAATTTTCAATGGGCGCCAAAATTTTAAAACCTTTAAGATCCTTACGATGTTTTACGTTAAGATCCTTTATTTTTAAAATGGCTTCGTAAGGAATTTCTTTTTTGTAATTCTGTGAATCAATAAAACGTAAACGGTAGGCAATGCAAATTTCTTTTATATCGGCTAGCGAAAAAATAGCTAATACATCCGCATCATCCTCATCCATCAATTCAAACGAGCGATTGTAAAGTTGAAGGTGTGACAGAACTTTTTTTTCGTGAAACAGATCTTTGTTGAGGATCTTGTGTACTTCATTAATAACAAGATCTTCCTGCTTAGCGTGTTTGATCTTTCGCTTTAAAAGTTCGGTAACTATAAGCGCATCAGGTTTCATTAAAATGGAATGATGGCGATGCCCACCGAATATGGTATAACCCCGTTGGGCCCTCTTTTGGTAAATACTTCGCTAAAATAATAACTGGCAGTTAAACAAAACTGCTCAACACCTATTCGGGCAACAACACCATATCTTAGGTAATTCATATTCTTGGTATCGTAAAATTTAAAATGCCCTTTATCATCAAATACTTTTCTGAAATCGCTGAACACATATCCAACTTTTCCGCCAAGCATTATTTTGAATTTGGAAATAGTTTTGGTGCGAAAGCGTATCTCCAATGGAACTTCCACGATTTTTTGTGCAAAACGATTGATGGTGTAATTATTTGTTTTAGGAGTGACCTCGGTTACATTATATTTTTTCAAGCTATCGTATCGGTAAACAAAATCGGCATTGCTGTGAAAATTATGACTAAAAAAACCAATGCCATATCCCACACTAAAATTAGAACGACCAATGGATTTATCAAACATCAACGCCACATTAAATCCCATGCTCTTCCAATTCATGGTAATACCTTTTGGAGCGTTTAACCAACCGGTGTGATTTATTTCGAGGATCAAACGATCGCTAGGTTCGCCTTTATAATTCTTCATATCATACTCATCGTATTCTTTCGTGACTTTCTTTTCTTGCTTTGATTTGTTTTGCGCATTGGCAATAAAAAAAAGCAGAAAAATATAACACAGAGTATGGACGGTTCTTTTCATATATGAAGACGAGCAAATATACGCAATTTTAACATTAATTCCTTGCGTGTGCATTTGGGAATTTCCTAAATTGTGTGGCTATTGAACAAGCACTAAAACAGATCTTTTTTATGAAAAAACTTTACTTTGTTATTTTTCCTTTTATCGCTCTTTCTATAATTTGTACGGCCTTTGTTTCTATGAAATTTCATAGTAAAAGTAGCGGTGGCATCGATAGTAGAAATGGTTCACCGGGCGAGGGAACTTGTTCAAATTGTCATTCGGGAGGTTCAAATGCAACAACAGTAAGTATTAATATTACACCTTCTTTAACAAGCAATGAATTTACACAAGGGCAAACCTATACAATCACAATAACTGTTGCCGGAAGTGGCTATAGTAAATTTGGTTTTGGTTGCGAAATATTACAAAAGCCAAGTAATACAAACGCGGGTTTAATGCAAAATCCGGGAAGTGGAGTGCAATTGATAAACGGAGGTAATGGAAGAAAGAATGCTTTGCAAACTACTCCAAAAAATGGCTCTGGTACCGCAGACTTTACATTTGAATGGATAGCCCCGTCAAATAGTAATAGCGTTACTATATATGCAGTTGGAAATTGTGTAAATGGTAATGGAAGCACGAGTGGAGATTTTGCGCGAGCAGTTTCGCTTACACTTACAACACCTACAGTAACAGCATTAGGCGAACAAAAGGAAGCATCTTTGATAGGGTTTAATATGTATCCTAATCCGGCACAAGACAAGATCCATTTAAGCTATTCTTTGACCGATGCAAAGAATGTAAAAATTCAACTGAGTTCGATCTCCGGAGAAGTTGTTGCCGAATTAATGAATGAAGGGCAAGCGAATGGGATCCATGCAAAAAATCTAGACATTCCTGCCGATCTGGCTCCCGGTGTTTACTTTTTAAAGGTGTTTACCGATAATGAAAGTGTGGCCCAGCGAATGGTTGTGATCAAATAAGGTGCGGTATTCATTATTTTTTTATATAACTTTACTCTAAACCAATTAAAAAAAATACCATGAAGAAAATCTACACACTATTATTTGTATGCGTTAGTTTAATGAGTGTTCGTGCAACCTCTTATACTATTTCCACCATCGGCACCTCTTATTCACCAAATACTTTAACTGTAAGTATTGGCGATGTAATAACAATTCAAGCTTCAGGTACTCATCCATTGGCTCAGGTTGATCAAACAACATGGAATGCAAATGGTACTGCAACAGTAAGTGGCGGTTGGGGAACAAAAACAGCAGATCATACGTTTACCGTAAGTTCAGCAAATAGTATTTATTTTGTTTGTACCAATCATGTTGGAATGGGAATGAAGGGACAAATTACGGTAGCAGCTTCCGGGATCAATGAGAATTCAAATGTGGTAAATTCACTTTCTATTTTTCCGGTTCCAGCGCGTGAAACCATCCATTTAAACTATTCTTTAAAAGAGAACACGCTGATCGAGATCGATCTAATTAGCTTGAGCGGACAAAAAGTAGCTTCCTTAGTTAATGAAATTCAATTAATTGGAGCGCAACAAAAAGTGCTGAATGTTCCTTCAAACCTAGCTTCCGGCGTATATTTCATACAAATAAGCGCTAATGGTTTAAAAATGGAAGAGCGTTTAATAAGCGTTAAGTAATTTCGACTAATTTCATATAAGATCCGCTCAAATTGGGCGGATCTTTTTTATTGATTATTTTCCTCAAAACAATTAAAATTGTTGTTAGATTTGTTACAGTAATAAACTATGCATCTATCAGAAAAGGTTAAAGAGATAGCGGAATCGCAAACAATTGCGATGGCGCGAAAAAGTCGTGAGCTACGAGCTCAAGGCATTGATATCATTAGCCTGAGTTTGGGCGAACCCGATTTTCCAACACCGGATATAATTAAAAAAGCGGCGAAGGATGCCATCGATGGTAATTTTAGTTACTATACACATGTTTCGGGTTATTTAGAATTACGCGAAGCCATCTGCAAAAAATTTAAACGCGATAATAATTTAGATTATACACCCGAAGAAATTGTTGTTTCAACCGGCGCAAAACAAAGTATTGCCAACGCGGTATTATGTATCATCAATCCGGGCGATGAGGTAATTGTTCCTGCACCCTATTGGGTTAGTTATTTAGAGATCCTAAAATTAGCGGGTGGTGTTCCAAAGATCATTAATACAACGATCGATGCCGATTTTAAAATAACAGCAAAACAATTAGAAGCTGCTATTACTCCAAAAACGCGCATGATCATGTTGAGTACGCCTTGCAATCCTAGCGGAAGTGTTTACTCAAAGGATGAATTAAAAGCATTGGCGGATGTTGTAATTAAACATGAGGAGCTTTATATTTTAAGTGACGAGATCTATGAGCATATCAATTTTATTGGAAAGCATGAAAGCTTTGCACAATTTGATTTTATAAAGGATCGCGTGATAACTATTAATGGTGTTTCAAAAGGTTTTGCGATGACAGGATGGCGTGGAGGAATTTTAGCAGCTCCAAAATGGATAGCACAAGCGTGCGATAAAATGCAAGGTCAATTTACTTCGGCAACATGT
>CAYYUS010000039.1:0-11253 GCA_964474925.1 uncultured Akkermansia sp.
ATGTTCTGCATTAACTCCAAACAGCGCAGAAGTTGTGGCAAGCATTTATCCTAATCCTACGCAAGGTTCATTGGTAATGAAATTCTCTAATAGTTTCAGCGGAACGGTAAATGTTTATAATGCTATTGGGCAATTAGTGATGGAGAAAAAATTATCAGACAGGAATGAGATCGAACTAAATATTTCTGAGCAGGCTAATGGGGTTTATTTGATGAAAGTAAAACCTGATAATGGTTCGGAGAAGATCTTCAAAGTGATCAAGCAATAATTAGATCGTAAACTTTAAAATTAAAAACGGGATCAGAAATGGTCCCGTTTTTTTGTGCAATAATATGTCACTGACCCACATTAAACCGTTACTTGTAGTTATTTTGCTACACGCCTTTAGTCATTAAAACTATTTTAAGATTGCATTTAATTACTTAGATTTGGCCAGGGCTAAATCTAAATCTAAAGTATTTAACCAAATGTATCACAGTAACTTATATGCCTAAAGTACTCGTTGCCGATAATTACCCACTTAGTCGAATTGGACTATGCAATAGTATACAAACCCATATTCCAAACGTTGACGTAATAGAAACCTCATGTTCTTTGGAGGCCATGGACTTACTTAATACAAGAGTGTTTAATTTATTGATCCTGGCGGTATCCAATCCTGGTAATAACAATATCGATCTTATAAAGAAGATCAAATTAGCTCACCCTAAGGTATCTATACTTTTAATGTGTATTTATCCTGAGAGCATTTATGGCTATAGAGCCATGAGTGTAGGTGCTTCGGGGTATGTGAATCGCGAAACCCCCATTAACGATGTTATTACAGCCGTTAAAAGTATTTTAAAAGGCGAGAGCTATATTTCCTCTACCCTTGCAAAGAACATTATCACTCGAATAAATAAACGGTCGAAAACACGCTCCATTGAATTATTGAGCAATAGAGAATTACAAATACTCCAACTGATGGCAGCCGGTAAAAAACCAAATAGTATTGCCGCCGAAACTAATTTAAGCCTAAGCACCATTGGCACTTACAGGCAGAGGATATTTTCTAAACTTGACATGAGAACCGATGCCGAACTTACCCGATTTGCAATTGATAATTCGTTGATATAACCTACTTGAAATATCAGGGAAATAAAAAACCCGGAAGATCATTCCGGGTTTTTATTTTCATTTGTAATTCTTATCTGAAGTTCAAGAACTTCTTAGTTACCTTTTCATTCTCAGTTTCAACAGTTACAAAGATGAGTTGATCATTAACGCTAAGGTCTAAATAAACATTGTCATTAGTTACTTTCACCTTCTTAGTGTCCATTATTTTTTGACCTAAAATATTAGTTACCGTAATGTTTGCTTTAGTTGTGTTTTTGAAGTCGAAATCAACGAAGATTCCGCTAGCGTCTTTGTTGATCAAAATAGAGCTTACCGTTTCTGTAGCAGTTTGAGATTTAACATCCGCAGTAACATCGGCGCATACTGTTAATTCAAAACGAGATGCAATAGTTGTATCTACAATGTTACAGATATAATCACCTAATCTAAGATCCTGAGTAGTATTTAATAATTTATCTTTCAAAATAACGCATGCATTTGGAGGTAAATTTTGAATATCGGTACCGCTGATGGTGTACTGACCAGTAGTGTATACACGAGCAATTACCGGTATAACGGCATTTTGCGTTTGTGCATAAGGCAAACTATTAATAGAATAATCTTCATTATTAGATTGCGTGGCAATTACAGTTCTCTTTCCCCATGTGCCTGGATAACCAACATAACCCGGAGAGTTATACATTTTTCGCGCATCTAAGACTTTATCAAAAGAGTTTGTTGCGTTAGAATGAAAACGAATAACTGCATCATCATGATAACCACCCCCATCAATATTTAAACGAAATAGCGAGCTAATGTTACTTGAGTTAGAATTACTCTTTAAAAGCTCATTAGCACTTGTATTTTTATTGCTTTTACAACCTTCCGTAACAGACAAGTTCCCAGCACCAATAGCTTCAACATAAAAAGCTTGCCCCATTGGTATAACATTTGCCATAGTTTGATATGATACAGGTGTAGCAACTCCTGAAACATATGAAATGGTGTTGCCCAATTCAGCATCATAAATGTAATAGGCGTCATTAACTAATCCAGAATTTCCTCCAACAGCCATTACATTACTCCAATCAAGAGGTGAGGGATATGGATTAGATATCAAATTCCAACCAGCACCTGAGCTTGTAACAGGAATGCTAACATTGTTCATTACTGGCGTGCCTGTAACAGACCACACCATGTCGGCTGTTGTGTTTAATGCTGTACCTAAATAGACCCAATATCCTTTACCGGGTGTAATTGGAGAAGTTACAGTTAATGTTGTATCATAAGTGTCTGTGCTTTCAAACCAGCTTTGAACTGATTCGAAATAAGTATTTGCAACAGAGGTAACCCCAGTTGTTGATCCTTCTATTGCCATTGGTATTTGACCATACCAATTGTTAAACGTTTGGGCCGTAATTCCGCTTACACCAAGGTTTGCCCAATCGGTTGTGTTTCCTCTGGCGAAAGTTTGCACTGTTAAATTACCACTTAAAGTTCCGTCATTCATATTCCCCAAACGACCTTTTAGAGCTGATGTGGAAACTAAAGTAACATTACTGTTGGTATTAAATACTCCGCTACCTTGAACAGAAAGACTATCCGCAATATTTAAAGAATTTCCAGCACCAAGATTAGAAGCAGAATTCAGCATTAATACTTCTAGCGTGTTATTCGCAGGGTCCATGAAAAGATCAGTAGTTCCTAAATAAGCACCTACAGTTCCGTTAATAAAAAGACCAGAAGTGTTTGATCCCCTGAAAACCCCATCTGAGGCAAGAGCAGAAAAACTAATATCAGCACCGCTTTCTATAGTTAGATCGTTGCCATTTAAATCTATACCCCCTGTAATTTGCAATAATCCACTCACTGCTCCGAGATTAATGTCCAACTTAGACCCTAACGTTATATAATCTGAACCAGCGTTATATAACATAATCATATAGTCAAGATCTTCACTTCCCGAAGCAAACCTTAAAGTGCCGTTATTTCCACCATTACCTCCTTGCAAAGTTATCCAAGCGAGATTATCTCCAATTAAGGTGCCTAACCCCGTAATTGATCCGCCTGTGCCATTGAGATACAGTCCGTTTCCATTTAATCTTAATGTCCTGCCAGTTCTAATATCCAAAATACCATTAACATTTATCGAAGCAGCAGTTGTTAAAGTGCTATTTTGTGCAATTACTAAATTACCATAAGCACCAGTAGTAACTCTAACGTTCGCATTGTTGTAAATAACCGTACTGTTTACATCAAGAGCATTAAAACTAAAAGTAACTTGATTCGCATTAGATATGGTAAGCGTTCCCCCTGAAGTGATATCAACCAAACCTGAAATAGATCCTGTTATATTAGAAATAAGATTTATCCCTGTTTCTACAGAAGCTGTTGCAGTTGCAGAAATGATCCAAGGCACAAATATCGTAGCAGAAGTTCTGTTTCTAAAATGCCATATATGTGCTCCCAAAAAACTTCCTGGCGTACCAACAGCCGTAGCACCTGTTGGGTCTTGAGTCCATGCTGCCAAATTGGTTGGTGCAGTTAAATTAGACCTTAAATAATAATCTGTTGCCTTTGAATCTAATAGAGATAAAAGGCAGATGAATAATAATAAAATTCTTTTCATAATACACAGTATTTATACAGGTAAATATAACCCATCCCCCCCTCATTTCCAAATCAAAATATACCACCTGTAAGGAAATTATGAGGAATTCTACTAGGAACTATCTAATGAAGGACGAAAAGCCGATTTCCACTTATGAATTATTTCCTCCAATGAGCCTAAATTTCTTTAAATTTACCCCCATTACTATTTATGAGGTATTCGTCTCTTTTTCTAATATTCTTTTTTCTAATGGTCTATACGGGCCATTCACAAACTACCGGCGTTATAAAGGGTTTTGTGTATGATAAATCAAACGGTGAGGCTGTTCCTTTTACCAATGTGTATTTAAAAGGTACCGTTTTGGGGGCCAATACCGATATAAATGGTTTTTTCACTATCACCCGAATACCTCCTGGGACATACAAATTACTGGTTACAAGTTTTGACTATGATACAATTCAAGATGGCATTACCATAAAAGCCGCAGATGTTATTAGTAAAAAATATTTTGCCGTTAAAGGCGGTGTTAAATTGGATGAGGTAGAAGTAACAACCACCGCTCTCGAAAAATTAGAGAAAACAAATGTTGGTATTCAAAAAATAGATCCCATTGTGATCAATAAACTGCCAAGTGTGGGCGAACCCGATCTTGCACAATATTTACAAGTTATTCCGGGAGTTGTTTTTACCGGCGATCAAGGTGGGCAGTTATATATTAGAGGCGGCTTACCTGTACAAAATAAAGTATTACTCGATGGTTTGATCGTATACAATCCGTTTCACTCGATCGGACTTTTTTCGGTATTTGATAACGAGACCATGAAGAACGCCGATGTTTATACGGCAGGATTTGGCGCTCAATACGGTGGAAGAACTTCTTCTATTATGGATATTACTACCAAGGACGGAAATAAAAAACGTAATGCGGGAAGAGTTTCCTTCTCAACGTTTGGAGCAAAATTAACTTTAGAAGGTCCCTTAAAAAAACTCGATGAAGAAAAAGGATTAAGCGCTTCATACTTGTTCTCAGCAAAACATTCTTACTTACCTCAAACGTCTCCACTATTATATAGCTATGCCAATGATCAAGGCAAACTCCCTTTTTATTATACAGATCTTTACGGCAAACTCTCTATTAATTCTGCCAACGGTAGCAAGTTCTCGCTATTTGGTTTTAATTTTAATGATAAAGTTAATTATTCCGATATCGCACAATTTGATTGGCAAAATACCGGTGCTGGAACTAGTTTTGTTTTGGTTCCTGCTTATAGCAACATACTTGTGGAAGGAGTGTTTGCTTATTCAAATTACAATGTGAATTTTAAAAATCCAAGCAATGAAAGCGATACAAAATCAAGTACAATTGGTGGATTAAATACAGGTTTCAATTTTTCTAAATTCATTGGGCGACAAGAATTACGCTTTGGATTTGAAGGCGTGATAACCAATGCGAAATTCAATATTACCAATCCATATCTTTCACAAGTTAGCATTTCACGATCAACAATAGATGTTGGTACATATTTTAAATTTAAAGTGATAGACAAAAAGAAACGATTGGTTTTTGAACCAGGTATAAGATTACAATATTATGCTACACTGAATTATTTTTCGCCGGAGCCGCGCGCTTCTCTTAAATTCAACTTCACGCCAAAGATCCGATTTAAAGCAGCAGCAGGCTTGTATAGTCAAACTCTTTTCAGTGCCAATAGTGACCGCGATGTGGTGAATCTTTTTTACGGATTTATTATTGGGCCAGATAAGAACACTTTATCAAAAACCTATTTAGATAAAGATGGGAACGTTCACGATGCTAACTCTTCTGTGCAACGCGCTAATCATATGGTTGGGGGTTTTGAATTTGATATTTTAAAATATTTTGAATTCAATATTGAGGTATATCAAAAATTCTTTAATGAAGTGATCAATATAAACCGCGAAAAAGTATTTGATGACAATGTTCCAAATGAATCTCGTCCTGATGTACAAAAAAAGGAATTTATTGTTGAGCAAGGGCGCGCTCAAGGATTTGATGTGGCATTGAAGTTTGAGAAAAAACGCTTTTATTTTTGGGCCGTCTAT
This sequence comes from uncultured Akkermansia sp., assembly GCA_964474925.1. Lineage (GTDB taxonomy): Bacteria > Bacteroidota > Bacteroidia > B-17B0 > Aurantibacillaceae > Aurantibacillus. The sequence goes on from CAYYUS010000039.1 coordinate 5,789, forward strand.
TCATATGGATTAAATAAACGCTGGTTCAGTAATCCACAAACCGGCGAAATATTAGAGTACGCCCCTAATTTCGACAGAAGACATAACGTGAATTTAGTTACTTCATACAGTTTAGGAAAAACAAAAAATTGGGAGATCAACGCGCGCTTTAATTATGGCTCAGGATTTCCATTCACTCCAACACAAGGCTTCCTAAATCAGATCAACGCTCAAGGCAACATCAATTATAATTTTAATACCGCTAATGGGTTATTGGGATATATTCCCGGAACAATTAATAGCGCTCGCCTACCCGATTTTGCTCGTTTTGATATTGGAGTAAAATATAAATATCACATTTCTCCGAAAACAACTTTAGAAACTAATTTTGGCGCAACAAACGTTCTTGATCGCCAGAATATATTTTATGTTGACCGCTTTACTTTTGCTCGCATCAATCAATTACCTATTATGCCGAGCCTTAATTTGAGCCTTTCGTTCTAATTTTTAAAGGTTCAAAAGATTTTCATACATTTAATTATCCTTAAGATCACAGCATGGCAATTAAGATCTATACAAAAACGGGCGATAAAGGCGAAACTTCTCTGATCGGCGGAACGCGCGTTCCAAAACATCATATTAGAATTGAAGCTTATGGCACTGTAGATGAATTGAATTCATACATAGGGCTCGTTAGAGATCTTATTACTGAGAAGCACGCACAATTTAAGTTACTTGTAGAAGTACAAGACCGCTTATTTACTATGGGCTCTATTTTAGCAGCCGATCCTGAGAAAAATAAAATGAAACTTCCTGAATTAAAAGAAAGCGATATTGAATTTCTCGAAAAAGCCATTGATGAAATGGATAAAGTTTTGCCGCCTATGAAACATTTTGTTTTACCGGGTGGACATGCCACTATTTCGCAAGTTCATATTGCACGCTGCATTTGCAGAAGAGCTGAAAGAAATGTACTTCACTTAAATGAATTATTTCCAGTGAACGATCTTACATTTAAATATTTGAATCGCTTATCTGATTATCTTTTTACACTTTCACGTCAATTAGCGCTTGATTACAAAGCCACAGAAACTCCTTGGTTGTCTCGCCAATAAAATGCCAAGTCCCAAAGAAATAGTAAATACCATGATGGCCGCTGATCTTTATAGTCAGTGGTTGGGAATTACAGTTCTAGAAACCGGCCTTGGAACTTGCAAAATAAAACTAACGGTAAGAAAAGAAATGATCAATGGTTTTGGAATTGCGCATGGCGGAATTACTTACTGTTTATCTGACAGTGCTTTGGCATTTGCAAGCAATAGCCACGGCCCACAAGCAGTTTCTATTGAAACATCCATCTCTCATACTGCAAAAGTGATGGTAGGAGATGTTTTAACTGCAGAAGCCAAAGAATTGAGTCGTTCCAAAAAAATTGGTTTTTATGAAGTAACTATTAAGAATCAGGAAAATTAAATTGTGAGCTTATTTAAGGGCACCGTTTATATTACCGAGAAAAATTGGTGATCGTTTTAGTACATTTGATTATCAAATAATTAGCGATTTTACTTTTTTCGCATTAAACCTTTGCCTTTTCCTTACGTCTAATCTTAAAAGAACATTATGAAACTAACATCGTTATTTAGAGCATTACTTGTGCTGAGCTTATTGACCATGAGTTCAAAAGTGGCAGCGCAAAAAAAAGGACATCATCATCCTCACAAACATCGTCATGCTAAAAAAGCTGTTGTTGTAAAACGCAGTGCTTATCGTCCGGCGAAAGTGGTTGTGTTTCATCCTGTATGGCGTCCAAAATACGCTTATCACCGTCGCTGGGTATATTTTCCAAAGTATAATTTATATTGGGATAACTGGCGTAATCACTATGTGTTTTTAAATGGTCCGATTTGGGTATCACAAGCCGCCGCCCCTCCAATTATTGTGAACGTAAACCTGGAGAATGAAAAAAGCAAGGAGTTAAAAGAAGAAGAAGATGATACGGATGATATTTATAAGGATAACTCAACTCATAAAGAGAACTAGTTATTCAATTACATAGTAACTTACATTCATATTAGCTAATTGCGGCGTTGTTAACACTCCTCCCGAACGGTTTATTACTCTAACAGAAAAGTAAGTGTTTGATATAGATTTTAAATAGTAAGTCACATTATCATTCCCGTATCCTGAAATAACCACTGTAGGTGGAACTTGATACATTTTATTAAAACTAACATTAAACTCAAACGACTCCCCATTTGAAACACCGGTAGCTGATGTGTTAATATTAATTATACCCTTAACATCATTACACCCTGTTTTGATATAACTTAGGCCAGTAAATCCGGCGCTAAACGTTGCAGTAACCACACCTACTGTTAAGTTCGAGGTAGCTTTCATGTGACCATTCTCAACCCAAAGAGATAGAGTTGAATTTGTTCCGCTCATCGCTCTTATTGCCGAACCGGTTCCTTGATTTTCAGCCACAACTCCTGCTGCCGCCGTATGTGTGGAGTTTGTTAAACCATTTATACCATGCCCGTTTGGATTACTTGCAGCAATAGTGTTAGCACCAAAGATCCCTGCACCGGTTCCAATATTCTGACCATAAACTCCAAAAGCATTAATGTTTATACTACTGGTTGCCCTCCCATAAACACCTGTACCTCCACCATTGTTCAAACCATAAACTCCATAGGCATTTACTACACTTGAATTTGCCTCACCATGCACACCATGCGCACTACCGCTAACGCCAGTCAAAGTGTTCACACCTTTAACTCCTGGCCCGTTAGAAGAGTTTGAACCAATAACACCTGCGGCTAAATTAGAAGCTGAATTTGTGATACCTTTTACTCCATGGGCAGATGAAGAATTTGAGCCAGAAGTTATCTCACCCACAACGCCAGGACTTGCATTGTTTGGATTACTATTTGTTCCATATACACCTGCTGATAAGCTTGAATTTGCAACACCCCAAACTCCTGGTCCGCCATTAGCAGAACTTTGCCATCCGTATACCCCTGCGCCCATTCCATAATTTGACCCTAGAACTCCGGCGGCAGTACTTGTCATAGCATTTGTTTCTCCATACACACCATTTGCACTTGAATTTGTTGAGGACATATTATTTACTCCAAAAACACCTGGACCAGGACCAAAATTTTGTCCGCGAACACCAGCAACTGTAGCGCTGGTTGAAACAGCACTTCCAAAAACTCCATTTCCAGAACCACTATTTTGTGCATATACAGCGGCATTTCCTACAACTGAAGAAGATGTAAGTGCTAATACTCCATTACCTCCTATCGCATAAGCAGCAATAGCATTGTTAGTTGAAAGTGGGTTGGCACTAACTTCTAATTTTGCAGCAGGGCTTGAAGTTCCAATACCAACATTATCTAAAGGCGCGTTAAGGAATACATTTCCTATTGAACTATTCCACGGGCCTGTTGGCACTGATGTAGCTGTATTACCTACATTGATCTGATAATTATTTCCACTAAGAGGTGTAATGCTAACATTAGTTCCTGCTACATAATTAGGCACATTAATATTGAATGTATTTGTTCCTGAACTTGTAACTGTAACATTTGGCGAAGCGGTTAAACTTCCACCAGGTGATGAACTTCCTGATTTTTCTGCGTATAATGCGTAAGGCACACTTAAAAGACGCTGGTTACTTATTTCAGCACCGTAATTTGTTCCGCCCGCCGGATCAATTGCAACTCCAAGCCAATAATTATTATTACCCCAACCCATATTATTAAGAACTCCAGGACTATTACTTCCAATTCTAACTTCAAATATTCCAAATTGATTTGTATTTACAGCATGCTGCTCGGTTAAGGTTGCTGTTCCGTTGGGGCCGCCAACGTGTATAGTTACGCTAACACCAATAGGACCAACAATTGCGTCTCCATTGGCTAATCGTGCAACACCTTGGTAATTGATCAGACCCGGAGTTTGTGATAATACCGATAAACTGATCAAAAATAGAGCTATAGAATATAATTTTTTCATTTTTAATACTTTGCTGTAGTAAATATATACCATTTTAGTCATTCTCTAAAATCAATATATTAGTTACCTTTGTTAAAACACAATTAAACAGTCTTTTATGCAACAAGCTTATATCATTAACGGAATTAGAACAGCCGTAGGAAACTTTGGTGGAACCCTTGCAGCAGAACGAACCGACGATTTGGCGGCCTTTGTTTTGAAGGAATTAATGGAACGTAACAAAAACGTTAATTTCAACGAGGTGGGCGATGTTATTTTTGGCTGCGCTAATCAAGCCGGAGAAGATAATCGCAATGTAGCGCGTATGAGTTCTCTACTTGCAGGTTTACCAATTACAGTTCCAGGTGTTACCGTTAATCGTTTGTGTGCTTCTGGTTTAAGTGCCACAATTGATGCAGCAAGAGCAATTCAAGTTGGTGATGAACATTTAATGATATCAGGTGGTGTTGAAAATATGACACGTGGTCCTTTAGTAATGAGCAAAGCATCGGGCGCATACGGAAGAGATCAACAATTATTTGATAGCAGTTTTGGGTGGCGCTTTATAAATCCAAAAATGAAAGAACTGTTTGGTGTGGATGCTATGGGCGAAACTGCAGAGAACGTTGCAGAGAAATATAAGATCTCAAAAGCCGATCAAGATAAATTTGCATTTTGGAGTCAACAAAAAGCAGCAAAAGCACAAAGCGAAGGACGATTTGCCAAAGAAATCGCAAGCATAAGCATTCCGCAAAAAAAAGGAGATCCAATTCAATTTGCCAATGATGAATTCATCAAACCAAAAACAACATTAGAAGGATTAGCAGGATTAAAACCATCGTTCAAAAAAGATGGAAGTGTTACAGCAGGAAACGCCAGTGGATTGAATGACGGAGCTGCTGCATTACTTATTGCAAGTGAACAAGGCATAAAAACAAATAATTTAAAACCATTAGCGCGAATTGTTTCAAGCGCTGTAGTTGGAGTTGAACCACGCATTATGGGCATAGGCCCTGTGGAAGCAGCTAACAAAGCATTAAAACGTGCAGGACTTACCTTTAAAGATATCGACGTGATAGAATTGAATGAAGCATTTGCTGCACAATCGTTAGCGTGTACGCGCGCGTGGGGATTAGCAGATAATGATGAACGCATCAATCCAAACGGTGGGGCCATTGCTATTGGTCATCCGTTAGGAATGACAGGAGCGAGAATATTATTATCAGCCGCTTTACAATTGAACATCACCAATAAAAAATACGCATTGGTAACTATGTGCATTGGCGTTGGACAAGGTTACGCTGCAATTATTGAAAGAGCTTAGGCTTTATTTCCACTCAGGCAAACGACCATAAGTAGCAGGCATTTTTAATGCTTCTGCTTTTGTTTCGATCTGCTCCGTTAGTGTTTTCAATTCTTTTATTTTAGCGTAATGAGTTCCAAATAAATTTTTCAACTCAACAAACTTCGCTTCCATATCTCCGGTA